>CAYYHL010000131.1:0-5365 GCA_964471775.1 uncultured Clostridia bacterium | reverse complement strand
AGGTTATCGTCCATCTTCTAACCAAGCTCAGTCAGACTCAGGGAAAAAGGCAGGCGCTTCTTCAGGCCCTGAGGCGACTGAGGGGAGCTTATTCCTTACTCCTGCTTACTAACCATGAGGTCATTGGGGCAAGAGATCCCCATGGCTTTCGACCTCTGGTGATAGGCAAGCTCAAGGAAAGCTATCTTTTAGCCTCGGAAACCTGCGCTCTGGATCTACTGGGAGCTAAATACCTCAGGGAGGTTGAAGCGGGAGAACTGCTCGCTATTAATGAGAAGGGGCTCGAATCCTTGCGGATCGCTCCCTCCACTAAATTAGCTCAGTGCATCTTCGAACATATCTACTTTGCCAGGCCCGACAGTATTGTTTTCGGGGAGGCGGTTCATCAGGTAAGGGAAGGACTGGGAAGAAAGCTGGCTCAGGAGCATCCCGCCGAGGCAGATCTCGTCATGTGCGTTCCTGACTCCGGAATGGTGGCTTCGTTGGGTTATGCCCGGGAGAGCAAGATTCCTTGGGGGATAGGGCTCACCCGAAATCACTATATCGGCAGAACTTTCATCCAGCCGGCCCAGTTCGCTCGTGACATGGAGGTCAAAATCAAGCTCAATCCCATTAGAGACGTTCTTCAAGGAAAACGAGTGGTTCTGGTGGATGATTCTATTGTCAGGGGCACTACCTGCAAAAAGATAATTCGTATCCTTCGGCAGGGAGGAGCAAAAGAGGTGCATTTTCGTATCTCATCCCCCCCTATCCGCTATCCTTGTTTTTTTGGCATCGACACTCCGGTGCAAAAAGAGCTGATTGCTTCTTCTCACAGCGTGGACCAAATAAGAAGAATCATTGGGGCAAACAGCCTGGGATATCTTAGCTTAGAGGGCCTTCTGAGTTGCGTGGAAAGACCCCAGGACTACTGTACGGCCTGCTTTTCCGGAAATTACCCCCTAGAAGTCCGTCCCCAGACCAGATATATCTTTGAGGTCAAAAAGACTGCTGAGGTATAAAGTAGTTTTCCCTATCGCGGGACTCCCCTCCCCAGGCCTCCGCAGCAACGGTTTCTCCTTAGTAAGAAAGGCACTTTTCAAGACAGAAAGAGGTTCCCTAACCGCAACCGTTCAGAATCTCAGGCGAAGCCTGGAATGGGAATGGTTCTAATAATCCTTCCCGAGGACGAGAATTTCATCCTCAAAACCCTCAGCTCCCAAGAAGAGAAGACTTACGGGTGTGGGGGAAATGGTGAGAGGAGAGAGGGGACTAGATCTAGAAATAGAATGGCATTCCCGTTAAGATAGCCGCTAATCGCGCCACGCTAAGGAAGAGAAAGTTCAACGCTCCTCCCAAAAGAAGAATAAACAGAATTATGAACCCGAAGGGTTCGATGCGGCTAAAAGTATAGGCATAACGCTCGGGCAGAATTCCGGTGACAATTTTGGAACCGTCCAGAGGCGGGATGGGGATAAGATTGAAAAAGGCCAGTATCAAATTGATGCTCACCCCAAAGAAAAGAATGACTGCCCCGAGAGAAACGGGGGTAGTTACGAGAATCCGGGCCAGGAGGGAGAGCACCAGAGCAATCCCAAAATTAGCCGCACAACCGGACAGACCTATCCACATCATGTCCCTCTTGGGATTATTGAGATTATAGGGGTTAATAGGGACTGGCTTCGCCCACCCGAACATAAAGAGAGAGCCCCCAAAAAGACTCATAAGAATCATTATTCCCGGCAGAAGAATGGATCCAATAGGGTCCAGATGGGGAATGGGATTGAGGGTAATCCGCCCCTGCATTCTGGCCGTGGGGTCTCCACGCCGCTCAGCCGCCAGCCCATGAGCGCACTCGTGTATAATTATGGAAAACAGAAGCACAACAAGGGAAAATAGTAGCACTACGATCCTCATTTTCTCACCTCGGGAGGGAACTTTTCCTCAATATACTTAATTTCTTCCTTTTTGTTCTTTACCAGTCCATCTAACCTTGCTCTTCTCACCTCCCCCAGAATCTGGGTAAATCGGGGAGAGGGCCTATATCCCATACTCTTAAGGTCATCCCCCCCCACTTCTATCTCTACATCCTTGAGGCGGGTCAGATAGAGAAGTATTCGCTTCTTCACCAGTTTCCCCGTAGCCTTAGCCATAGCGAATAAGAGAGCCTCCTGGGGGACAGATTCGAGAAGGGAGTAGATGAAACTGGACTTAAGAGCTTTGCGACTCCTCAGGGATTTTATTAGTCTCTCAGATGAGAGCCTTCCGCTAATTATAGCATTTCGATCCTCTCGGGTGAATCTATATCGCCGACAGAAATCCCTCACCTCTTCCTCATCCAAATTCTCCAGGAGAAGGAGTAGTCGGATCAGCCATCTCTTTGATTTCTCCTTAGAAAGAACCTCAAAGTGGGCAAAAACATCTACCAGATAGTCAAATTCCTTTTCCTTTTCCTGGGTTAACTCCATCTTACGATGGATAGCCTTAAGAATACCGAAGTCCTGGAGCCTCTTGACAATTTTCTCCGGTTCATCTTCTTTGAGGATTTGAACAAGCTCCTCGCGAATTCTGTCTCGACTCAGCCGATGGAAGATTTTCCCTTTCAGCACATCTTGAATCAACTTCTCGGTCTCCTTACCTATCTGGAAATCATACCTTTGCTCAAATCTTGTGGCCCGAAATATTCTGGTAGGGTCCTCAATCAAGCTGCGTGAATGCAGTACCCTGACCCGTCTTCGCCTGATATCTTCCTGTCCTCCGAAAAAATCGATCAGGAGGCCAAAGCTGGAAGGGCTAATATCGACAGCCATACTATTCACAGTGAAGTCCCGACGGGCCAGATCCTCTGAGAGAGGGGCAGGTTTCACCTGAGGCAAGGCTGCGGGAAAGGGATAGGACTCACTGCGGGAAGTAGCCACATCGAGCTTGAAACCATCGGGAAGGACTACGGTGGCAGTACCAAACCCTCGATGCCTCTTGAGCTCACCCTCTAGCTGCCTGGCTAGCTCTGTCGCAAACTTAATGCCGTCTCCTTCAACTACTAGGTCCACATCCAGATTTTCTATTCCCAGCAAAAGATCTCGCACAAATCCCCCGACAATGAAAACCCTGAAGCCCATTCTCTGCCCTACCTTGCCTGCCTGCCCTGAAATTCTTTGGATTTTCCTGGGGACCCTCTTTTCTAAAAGATCCTTCACCAGCTGTCCTTTTTTCCCCGAGATGCTTCTCGGGCGAACTTTGTCTTTTGGAAGACCAGCAAAAGAAAACTCCGGCTCTCTCGGCCCTGGAGGATCATTTTTGTGAGGGTGAGATTCTAAACACCCGGAACCTTGAGTGCCTTCATGAAAGGCACGGAGGAGATCTGGTCCGCTGACGATCCCTACCAGCTCTTCATTGTCCAGAACCAGCAAAGTCCTGGTTTCCTCCTCCATCATAATCTCCTGAGCCTTTTTTATGGAAAGGTGAGGAGGGGAAGTGAAAGCCTTCGGAGAAAAGTAACCCTTTAGAGGGGCCCTGCCGGAATTGTGAGCCATAACATGATCTACTTTCTCCCGGGAGATAATCCCCACCAACCTTCCTTTCTCCAGCACGGGAAGAGTGAGTATTCCATGTTTTCTCATCAAATCTTTAGCTTCTTTGAGGGAAGTTGAGGGAGAGGCACATCTCACCGGAGAGCTCATGACATCTCTCACAGTATGTCGGGGTCTTATTTTCTCTTTGAGAAGATGATGCAGCCTCTCTTCCACCTCCTTAATGTCTTGCTCTTTGATCAAAGCAGAAGCAGCAAAATTATGACCACCCCCTCCCAGAGAGGAAAGGATTTCATTGACATTGACGGACGAAATTCGACTGCGGGCAATGATATAGATTCTCTCTCTCGCCTTAATTAGAGCAAAGACAACCTCCAGGTTCTTAAGATCAATGAACTTATGAAGAGGAAGGGAAAGACCGCCCACGAATTCGTCCACCTCAGCAACAATGACGACCACCTCTACTCCGTTTATGATTCGCACTTCGGCCCTCTCTATGAAGTCGTTCAAAAGAGCCGTTTGTTTTTCTGTCAGGGACCTATTCAAGAAACTGGAGATGAGCTCGAGGTTCGCCCCTTGAGAAAGCAAAAAACCCGCCGCCTCCAGATCCAAGGTAGTGGTGGAGGTAAAACCCAAGGAACCTGTGTCCTCATAAATACCTAAAATGAGGAGAGTTGCCTCAATAGGGGTGATAGAGATTTTTCTCTCCCTGAGAATTCGTGTGAGAATACTCACCGTTGCTCCTGTCTCGCGGCAGAGTCCCCCATTCCCATGGATATCATTAGGATGAGGGGGGTGATGATCGTAGATGTAGACCTTCACACCCTCCCTTCCCACAAGGTTCCCGAAAGGACCTATGCGGGTGATCCACCGTGTATCCACCAGGATGAGCTCGCTCACCTTAGAAAGTTCTATCTCCTCGGGCAACAGGTGAGGTACGATATCTCCGTAGACGGCCATAAACTGTTTGACCTCACTGGAAACAGGACTGGGAAAACATATCCTGGCCTCAGGAAATAGTCTCTTGGCCGCCACCAGCGAAGCCAGAGCATCAAAATCCATGCCCGGATGGGTGGTAATAACCTTCAAGAACTTCGTGCTCCTTCCCGGGCCCTCAGGCCCGCGGATGATATTTTTTGTAGATCCTCTTCAAACGCTCCCCCGTTACAAAAGTATAGATCTGAGTGGTAGAAACATTACTATGACCCAACATCTCCTGAATGAAGCGAAGGTCAGCATCTCTCGATAGAAGATGGGTGGCGAAGGAGTGCCTTAGAGTATGGGGAAAGATGGCTTTATTTATCCGGGCGCGTTTAGCCCATTTCTTGATTACCTTCCAGCAGGCCTGCCGGGAAAGTCTCATCCCATATCTATTGCAGAACAAAGCTGCCCTACCATCCGCCTCCTCACCCCTTGCCGTGAGGTAAGTTCTGACCCACCGGCACGCGACTCTTCCCAAAGGAACCATGCGTTCCTTGGCCCCTTTACCCATTACCCGGACCCAGCCCCCCTTGAGGTTTAGGTCGCTAATGTTAAGATTGACCGCCTCCGAAATCCTCAAACCCCCCCCATATAAAACTTCCAGAATAGCCTTATCCCTCAAGTCCAGTAGAGAGCCTTTGGTGGAGGGAACACTCAAAAGATCGCTTATTTCCTTCTCGGAAAGATAGGCGGGCAGCTTTCGTCCCAAGCGGGGAGAGGTTATTCCCTCCAGGGGGGACCTCTTGACCTTACCCTCCAGACGGAGGAACTTGTAGAACATTCTTACTGTAGAGAGTTTCCGACTGATGGACGAGGGCTGATACCCCTTTTCCCGCAAGATTCCTAAGAATTTGCCAATTTGAGCCGAGTCCACC
>CAYYHL010000130.1:0-5375 GCA_964471775.1 uncultured Clostridia bacterium | reverse complement strand
TCAAGGGCAGCATTTCTGATTGATACTATTATTAGGATATCACAGTACACAGAAAGCCGTGAGCAACGGCATCTTAATAGCTTAATACAGGAAATAGACGGCTTAGTTGAGCGTACACCATTTCCAAATGGAAAGGTGGAGAAAAATTTCATAGAAGATTGGACTCTACGTAGGACTAGTGCAGAAGTTGACCCTTATTATAAGGGCTTATCCAAAGCAGTTCGGAATATAAGCAAAAATATAGGTATAGGTCTAGATAAGGCGATTGAGGACTATATAGTAGAAAGATCAGAGGCTCAGAATAGTCTGGTAAAAGAGCTTGAGGAATATAGGGACAGGATTGCGAACGCAGGAAGCATTGGGGACAATAGTCTATGTGACTCAGATGAATAGAAAGTTTATCCAGAATTAGAAATAGGATTAACATAAGTGAGAAAAATAGCTATTCTGAATTTCAAAGGGGGAACTGGCAAGACCACCACAGCGGTCAATCTCTCTCACGCTTTAGCGCTTAGACATCAAAGCGTTTTGGTGGTAGACTGTGACCCTCAAGGCAGTATAGCCGACTGGTTGGGGGTAAATCCCAACAATACCTTTTTTGACTTGCTGTCAGATAAGGTTACAATGCAAGATTGTACCTATCAGGTCCGGGAAAGACTGAGCATTATACCGAGCGACAAGAACTTAGCTTTGATCGAGATCAGATTGATAAAAGAAGAAGATATGGAGAAAGCATTTCACAAGAAACTAAGATCCCCAAAAGGTTATGACTTTGTTTTTCTGGATTGCCCCCCGAGCATGAGTATTTTGAATCTCAATGCCCTGGAATATGCAGAGGAAATCTTCATGCCGGTTACTATGGATTATCTGTCACTTAGGGGGGTCAAGCAAGTTGTAGAGTCTCTCCCGGGAGGAATCCAGGTAACGAGGATAATCCCCACTTTTTATGACCAAAGGACCAAGAAAAGTACAGAGATACTGCAGGATCTTCAATCGTTCTTTAAAGGGAAGGTTGCAGCCCCTATAAGAGTCAATGTTAGATTATCCGAATGCGCCAGTTTTCACCAGACCATTTTTGAATACGATTCTAATTCTAGAGGAGCACGTGATTATCAGGAGTTAGCCCAGGAGATACTAGGTGGACAAGAGAAGAACCGGCGAAAGTCTAAAGGATCTTTTCAAGAAAGAGGCAGGTTCTACGAAGTCTAAGAGTCAAAGAACCAAAGGCCGTAAACGTCAAAACGTTAAAGCGTTAAAACGTAACATGAAACCTAGACGGCATACTCTTTATTTATCCCCCGAGCAATCAAAAAAACTAAGAGTTCATGCTGCACAAAACGATATGCAATTAAGTCAGGTAATTGGCAAATTAATTAATGATAACTTATAGGGTTTTAACGTTAAAACGTCTCAACGTATTGAGGCTTAAGCGTTTCAATCCAGCCGAAGGAGGAAACAACGATGAAGAAGAGACCAGCGACAATGAAAGAACTCAAAGAACGCCGTCTGGATCTCAGTAAAAGCTTGGTCATGACCCTACAGGATTTTGAGCATTTGAAAGAGATTAAAGAATGGGTCGAGTACAATTGGGGACTTCTAAATGGCTGGCGAGCGGAATTCGAAAAACTCAGACTAACAGCGTCTGCAATGAACAAAGACAGAATATTCCGGGAGTGGTGGAACCAAAACCGGATGTCAACCATTGGTTTCCCGGTCCTCAAAAAGCTCGAGGCAAAAATCAAAGGCAGACGTTGCTCCTATTGTGACACTTTTTTCATACCTAAGAACAGATACGATACAAAATATTGCTCTGATAGCTGCAGAGTCGCTAACTACCAGAAAAAGAGGGCATCAACCTTACAGACAATAAACTAAGATTTTATCATCGAATTTACCTACCACATACAACACCTCTTTGAAAACACACCAATGAAGGCAACCCGGAGACACCAGAGGTGTTTCCGGGCACACATCTCTATTCATTGATAACAAATATCATTTTAACAGCTGTATAAGTAAGAATTATCAGCAAAAAGAAGTATTTAATTTACGGATTGACTTTCCTCTAAAATTTATTATAATATACCCGGAAACGACAGAGACGCTTCCGGGTATAAAAAGTTGGTTTGTGGCCGCTGGCCACACCAACTGGGCAAGATATAGTATAAGTGAAACCCGCTAACAAGTCAAGAGCTCTGCCCTGGAAGCTTCTACGAATGAAGAAAGGTGTTTCCGGGGTAGAGCTTTTTTGTTTAAGGATCGGATATACAGAAAGTGTCGAATAATTACGTAGTTGCACAGAAGACCGGCTGGTGAGCGGATCTCGCGTCACTCCACTCGCCGGGTCTGTGGAGTGATCATGCGGTGTTATAGACTCCCTTTAAAACTGATAGCTCGGGGGACTTGGGCCGATATAACCCACGCAGCCAAGGCAGTACTACCCCCAATTGGCCTGCACGCTGATAATAATGGCAAGGCCTTCCCCGGTATACGAGTAATCCAAAAACTATCTGGTTGTGCCGACGCACATACGGTTCATAGTGGAATACACTCCTTGATAAGCCATAAGTGTCTCGTAAAGGAGAAGGAAGGAAGACATAATGTCTATTACCTAATAAATAACGCTATATGGCAAGGTGGGTCATACTTCCCCATGAATGAGAATTTCTTTCTGTATGGGACGTGGGCAGAACTTTTTCGTTGCGAAAAGGCTGTATTTGGAGTTTTATGTGTCAAAGCGAGCATATTGAATCCCGATATGCCTCCTGAACTTGAGATGCAACGCAATGATAATGATATTGAGGTCTTTAGTTTTGGCATTATTCAACCAATGAAATTCCGTAAACTTGCGGGGGTAAGTAGATGGTCATGGTATAAAGGGCTCAGGGGATTAGATAAGAAGAACCTCATTGCTACTAAGGAGAATAACCAATATGTCGTTTATAAATAAAGAGATGCAGACAAATAAAAAAGTTCTGTTTTTTCACATATATTTTCCAATAAAGAGTTCTGTTTTTTCACATATATTCTTAGCAAGAAAGTCTTATTTTTCGCATGTAAACTTAAGTCCATTTACCAATCTAGAAAATTGGGAGATAAAGTACTTAGAGTGCTCGGATCAGCTGTGTGTACAAAAGGTTGGTGGAAAACTCAACTGTTACTGATAAATCACTATTATTAAGGTAGAGGTGAGATATGAGAACCGTGAGGGTTTCTGACAAGGTATTTGATGGTATCACAGTAATCGCTGATAGGGAAGGTATCAGTATGGCTTCAGTGATTGACCGAATGCTGACTTATCCTTGCAATGTGTGTGGTCAGCCCTGTTTTCCTGATGGTGAAGACGAATTTAGGACTTTTAATACCGCTAAGACTAAGGCTTTAGGTACTTGGGGACATAAGGATTGCCATGAGAAAGAATAGGGGACTGTTCAATCCCAGTTCTGTGCTTTTCTAACGGGTTAAGCTCATAACTAGGAAGAGGGATAGTCCCCCTTGGATTCCCCAGGTAAACATCCCTCGGGAAAAGAAAACCCGTCACCTAAACGGGGAGCGAGCGGTAGGGGGAACGCTAGGGTAAACCCTGCGAAAACTAGAAAAGGAGGATAACTAATGGACCAAGAAGTTAAGAAAGTTTGGTTAGAGAACCTAAAAAAAGAGCAGGATGAACAAAAAGAACAGTATAGTTGTCTTCAAAATTTGCGGTCTTACTTGGAAGAATGCGTTAGAGTTTTGGGAAGGTTCGTAGAAAGTTCTGAGAAACAAGTAGCTAAGCGTCACTATCAAGAAACACATGAAATTCTAGCGGAAGAAGGCAGGAAGGAATTAAGCTCAGCAAAAAACCTTTTGTCAGAGAAAAAAAGGGAGGAAGAGGAAAAAGGTAAGAGATTAACGTTTCTGGAGCAGTTGATATGGTATGTGGAAAAGGACCGGGATGTATATAACAAGGAGTGATAAAGGCCTAAGAAATATTTAGGCTAAGTGGTTCGAAAGGTGGGAGTAATTTGTTGCTCTTAACTTTTAGGGGTAAAATGGGCATTGATGCAGCAGAAAACCGATGGAGGAAGTGGATAGGTGCTATAAATAACCACATAAATAACCAGGTAGGGAGTTTAGGGTTATGGAGTGGGAGAAGAGTCGAAAAGTGCCTCATTTTCACCTTTTAATAGGAAATTTAGATGGGGTCAGAAGAAATAAGTATTGGGAGCTCTGGTTCCACCAAAATAGAAGAGCGGGGATCCTTCCTTATAACGCTAAGTTAAGTGCTAGTTATTATTTAACTAAGTATGTTGTGGAAGATGAGTATACCAAAGTATCAAGAGACTAACTAAAGGTGAAGAGAGAGTTCTGTTTTTTCACATATATTTTTAGCAAGAAAGTCTTATTTTTCACATATGTCAGTTCTTTTTTCTCACATACAAACTTAAGTTTATTTAACTAAAGTATTAAGAGATTAACTAAAGGTTTGGAGTAATCTCCAAACTTCTTGTTTCTCTCTTAGTCCAAACCTAGAACTAGTAAACCCAGGATCCATTGCTACATCTACAAAGAAAGGTTAAAGATAGTACATAAAAAGTGCCAACTTGTAATAGTCAAACCTTCATATCTAAGACCAAAACACTAGTGCAACTTCCTCTAGTTTGAGCGAAATTTTCGTGTAAAGAGACAAAAGGCAAGACGTCGTCGGACCGAAAAAATCAAGCTAGTTGCGCATTATAACAAACACGATTCAGCAAAGCAGTTGAAAAATGGAATAGTTTGAGGTATTCTGCGACAAAACTCTTGACAAAAAGCCTTCTTGCGCTATACTGTAGCCAAATAGAAACGGGGACACTATATTCTCCGGATATGAATTTTTCGGCGCGAAGAATTTGAGCGAAAAGAGGATGAAAAATGCCTATGAAGCATAAGGAGGGAAAAAAGAAAGTTAAGAAGCTGCCGAGATACCTGACCGAAGATGAGGTATCTCGGCTCAGGGCTGTGCCCGCCCAGGACGAACAAAAGTACAAGATTGCCCTCGCCGCGAAACGCAAAACCGGCAGCCAATACCTCAGGGGCTTGAGAAACAAAGTCTTTGCCGCTATCCGGGACCAGGCAATTCTGGCCGTCTTCTACAGCTCCGGCGTCCGTCTAGCCGAGCTGGTCAACCTGGACATGGACCGTCTGTACCTGGACCGCGGCGAAGCCAAGGTCATAGGCAAGGGCGGGATCGAGAGGAATGTGGTTCTGATCGCCGACTCCATCAAGCATCTGAGACGCTATCTGAAAGCCAGAAAGGGCTTCAGGGGCAGGAATAATCGGGCCGTCTTCCTGGGGCGGACCGGCGAGCGGATCAGCACGAAGGAAGTCCAGAGGAAGATCGTCGACTACGGGGG
>CAYYHL010000129.1:0-5383 GCA_964471775.1 uncultured Clostridia bacterium | reverse complement strand
ATGCATTCTTCTTTATCTTGCCGTTATGGACACGTTTGGGTCTGAAATCAGATACAGCGGCTGCCATCAAGACCCCGTCCACTTCGGAGAATCTTTCCATGACCCTCTTCTTCATCTCAAGAGCTGTCTCCACAGAGTGAAATTCAGCCTGGGGAGGAGGCAAAAGAGAGCTGGGCCCGCTGATAAGGATAATCCTGGCACCCCTCGCTATCCCCTCTTCGGCAAGAGCGTAACCCATCTTTCCACTGGAATAGCTGGAAATAAAGCGCACCTTGTCCAGGGCTTCCCTGGTTGGTCCAGCCGTAACCATAAAGAGCTTTCCAGCAAAATCCTGTCTTGATTGAAGAACTCTTTCCGCATAATCCACAATCTTTTGAGGCTCGACCATTCTTCCCTTTCCGACTTCTCCCGAGGCCAGCTGCCCCTTCACCGGACCAATGATGTGCATTCCTCGGGACTTGAGCTTCCTTACATTTGCTTGAACCACTGGATTCTCATACATTGCCTCATCCATGGCCGGGGCCAGAACAACGGGGGCCCTGGTAGCCATAACAGCAGTGGTCAAAAGATCATCAGCAATCCCATGAGCTATCTTCCCCATAACATTGGCCGTGGCAGGAGCGATCAAGACAAGGTCGGCAACCTCAGCTAAAGAGAGATGTCTCATTCTTCCTCGCTTCGTCTCAAACAGGTCCAGGGCAACCTTCTGAGCAGCCAAAGACGTGAGTGTCAGAGGGTGAACAAAGTGGGTGGCTGCCTGCGTCATCAGTGGATAGACACCGGCTCCCCGTTTCCTTAGAAGCCGAACAATCTCCGCTGCTTTGTACGCCGCGATGCTTCCCGTTACCCCCAGCACAATGTTCCTATCTCTTAATACCGAGCTCATGGATAAAGGGATTACTCCTCAGTTCTTTCTCTAATGTACTATCAGGACCGTGGCCCGGATGAACTACCGTCTCCAGGGGAAGCCTTAGGAGCTTATCCTGAATAGAATCCTTGAGCTTTTGCCAGTCTCCCCCCGGTAGATCGCACCTGCCAACTCCACCTGCAAAAAGGGTATCTCCCGTAAAAACTCGACCCTCTCCATAAATAGAAATACTTCCCGGAGTATGCCCCGGGGTGTGAAGGACAAGAAAAGAAAACCTACCCACCCAGACCTTGTCTTGGTCCCCAAGTGTTTTCAACCCTAAGGGATCAATCTTCTCTTCTGTCTCTCGGAGAGAAAAACTCATGGATGAATTTCTTAGAAGGAAAGCATCCTCCGAATGCATGAACAGACACGCCCCGCTCTCGCCGGCTACCAGCTGGGCTGCTCCTACGTGATCTGGATGGACGTGGGTGAGGACAATGGAAATTATGCGAAAAGAGTTCTCCTCAATGATCTTCAGTATTCTTTCTCCCTCTCCGCCCGGATCTAGAACCATAGCCTCGCTGCTGGCCTCATCAGCTACCACATAGCAGTTAGCTTGAAGTTCTCCCACTACCAGCCTTTTCAAAAAAAGCGGCGAAGCCTCGGGCCCTCTTCTCACAGAAATCTCCGTCCTAGCACTTAATCAAAGAGAAAACCGGGTAGTCCTTTATTTTTTCTATGCCTTTGAGGGAAGTGAGCTCAATAAGAAAGCAAATCCCAGCTACCTTTCCTCCCAGTCTCTCCACCAACTGACAAATAGCTCCGGCTGTCCCTCCGGTGGCCAGAAGGTCATCAAAGACCAAAACTCTGTCCCCTTCTCTCACTGCATCCCGATGCATCTCCAGGGTATCTTCCCCGTACTCCAGCTCATAGCTTGCCTTCTCTACCTCATAGGGAAGTTTACCGGGTTTGCGAACGGGAATGAATCCTGCTCCCAACTTGTAGGCCAGACAAGCTCCTAGAATAAAACCTCGGGCCTCAGCGCTGACTACTAGATCAATCTCTTCGTTTTCATACCTATCAGTAATAACATCCACGGCTTCTCGGAAAGACTCCGGATTCTGCAAAAGAGGGGTAATATCCCTGAATAGGATTCCTTTCTTAGGAAAATCCGGTATGTTCCTGATTCTTCTCGATAGATCCTTCATCTTCTCCTTCCCTCCAGTCCTTAATCTCCAACTGATAGGAACTTCTGTTTCTGAATCGGTCGATCCGGGGAGTAAAAATCACCCTTACTGGGCGACGTTCCAAAATCTTGTCCTGATTCTCCAGATTAAAGGCAACGGCTTCAAACTTTCTCCCTTTCTTAGAAGTAAGATGCGTTTTGAGGCAGCCTCGGGCTAGTTTGCGCGGGCGCGAAGAAAAATAAACATCCTCGGCCATAAAAAGAGGAGTGGGATTTTCTGGCCCACAAGGAGACAGAAGCTCCAGATTCTCAAACACCCCCTTATCCAACTCCTCAAGATCTACCCTAGCGTCGACAAGGTACGAGGGAGCAAGATCCTCAGGAGATAAAGTCTGGCTGGCCAAATGGTTAAGTTTCCTTTCGAGCTCCGGAATATTCTCTACCGCCAGCCTCATTCCGGCAGCCATATGATGTCCCCCAAAACTAAGAAGGAGATCCTGGCATCTCTCGAGGCCCTCAAATATGGAGAATCCGGGGATACTTCTGGCCGATCCCTTGGCAGTATCGCCGTCCAAGGAGAGAGTAACTACAGGCCGGAAGTATTTATTCCTGATGTAGGAAGCAACCAGCCCAATCACTCCTGGATGCCATCCCCTCTTTGAAAGGACAATCACCGGATCCTTATGAGAGGGCAGGAGCTCTTCTGCCTCCTGGCGCATTCTCTCTGCCATCCTCTGGCGTTTGCTATTCTCCCGGTCTAGATCTCTAGCTAGTTTGAAAGCCTCCTTCAAGGAAGTGGACAAAAGAAGTCTAACCCCTTTCTGAGCCAAAGAAAGACGACCACAGGCATTAAGCCTGGGAGCAAGAATGAATCCAACCTCAGTCTCCTCAATTTCCTCCCCGGAAATACCTCCTACACTTACCAGAGCCCTTAGTCCACAGTTAGAGGTACGTTTGAGAGACTCCAGACCGTGCTTGGCCAGGATTCTGTTCTCACCCCGCAGAGGAACAATATCGGCAATCGTTCCCAGAGCTACCAGATCCAGGTATTGATAAGGATCTATATCCCCCGTGTCAAGTTTCTCCGCCAGAGCCTGGACAAGCTTAAATACTACCCCCGCTCCAGCCAGCTCCTTAAATGGATAGGAACAATCAGGTTGATTTGGATTGAGAACAGTGCAGGAAGGGACAAGGCCACCTTTTATCTGATGATGGTCAGTCACTATAACGTCAACTCCCAAGGCTTTGGCATACTCAATTTCCTCAAAGGAAGAGCCCCCACAGTCACAAGTGACAATGAGGTCCATATCCAAATCATGAGCCTTCTTCACGGCATTCCGGTTCAGGCCGTAGCCTTCTCTTTCTCTGTGCGGAATGTAGAAATAGCCGGCAACTTTTGCCTGGCGCAGGAATAGCAGAAGAATACTTACCGCGCTGATTCCATCTACATCGTAGTCACCGTATACTAGAATCTTTTCTCTCCCCGATATCGCCTGAAGAATCCTTTCTGCGGCCAGATCCATTCCCTTCATCAAGAAAGGGTCGCACAAGCTCTCCAATTTCGGATTGAGGAATTCCGCGATATGTTCCTCCTTTATTCCCCGATTATGTAATATCTGGATAAGCACAGGGGGAAGGTCCAGTTTTTGCGAAAGGAAGTGGTATTTTTCTTCCTCTAGCCCTGATGGTAGAACCCAGTTTTTCTTCATCCTGTCGCCCAACTCATTTGCTTAATTATAGTTTTTTCCCTAAGGAAGTCAATCTCGCGATAACTCATCCATAGCAGAGCTCTGGGTTTGTTATGCCTTAGGTGGCAGAGTATTGTAACATACCGATGCCTCTTCTAGTTTCCTGAACCAATAGTTCCTGTCACTTTCTGATCAAAGAATGTGCACTATCATTGTATCCAAAAGAAGATTTGATTTGACAAGAGACATTCTATGAAATAGATTATCAGCACAGAACCAAGTTTTTTGCATTAGGAAAACATGGACTTCCGGGAAATAATGAAAGCGAGAGTGAAAGAGAATGAGCGACCTACATATTAGACCAAGACAGAAGTGCACGTACGCGTTAGTCTCTCTGGGAGAGGTTATGATCAGGTTGAACCCCAATGAGGGGAGGATCAGAACCGCGAGAACTTTTGCTGTCTCTGAAGGAGGCGGAGAGTACAACGTGGCCAGGGCTCTTAAGAAAGTGTTCGGGCTGAATACTGCTGTAGTGACTGCGCTTCCGGACTCTGAGAGTGGACATTTATGTGAAGATTTGATGATGCAGGGAGGGGTCGATTTGAGCCATGTGGTCTGGGTTCCTTTTGATGGCGTGGGCAGGGGATCTCGCACTGGACTGAATTGGACAGAGAAGGGTTATGGTGTAAGAAGTGCCAAAACCGAATATGACCGTGGTCACACTGCAGCCTCTCAACTGAAAAGAGGAGATGTCAACTGGAAGAGGATATTTCAAGACGAAGGCGCGCAGTGGCTTCACACCGGGGGTATCTATGCGGCTCTTTCAGAGACAACCCCTGAGGCAATTATTGAAGCTATGCAAGAGGCAAGGAAGACAGGCACTATAGTCTCCTATGATCTTAATTACCGGGCATCGCTCTGGAAGGCCATAGGAGGACAGAAAAAAGCAAGAGAGGTTAACCAAAGAATTGCTCCTCTGGTTGATGTAATGATGGGCAACGAAGAAGATTTTTCGGCGGCGTTAGGCTGCGAAGTAAAAGGGCTCGATCTTGTTAAGAAGGTGGATATCACTGAAACTCGCGGGTTCCGAGGAATGGCTGAGGAGGTGACCAAAAAATACCCTAACTTCAAAGTGGTGCTGACTTCTTTGAGGAACGCAAAAACCGCTCTTATAAACGATTGGGGAGGCATTCTGTATATGAATGGGAAGTTCTACGAAGCGACGCCCAGAAGGGATCTGGAAGTCTATGATCGTGTGGGTATGGGAGATAGTTATGCCTCCGGATTCATCCACGCTGTTCTCGCCGGTAAAGATCCACAGGAGGCCGTTGAATTTGCTGCCGCTCATGGGGCCCTGGCAGGGACCACACCTGGCGACACCAGTATGGCTAGCCTGGCTGAAGTAGTCAGGGAAGTAGAGCGGGCTCAAAAGGGTGGGGTGGCCAGAGCTGCACGCTGAGAAACCTAGTTTGAGCGAGTTCTTGTCAAGAAGATGGTTCTGAAAGTAGAAGGATGAGAAAAAGATGGCTAGTGTAACGGTGAAGCTTTACGGAATCCTAGAAAAATACAATAAAGAAAAGGGTAGGAAAGCTACTATTGATTTGCCCGGCGACAGTAATGCAGGTGAGCTAATGAGTGCACTAAGTATTCCAAAAGAAA
>CAYYHL010000128.1:0-5393 GCA_964471775.1 uncultured Clostridia bacterium | reverse complement strand
GTGATATCTTATGCCTCCCTTGGTGGGACCTAGAGTGAGGCTGTGCTGGACGCGAAAACCGGTGAAGACCTCTACCTCACCGCTATCCATTCTTATGGGGATGGATACCGTCAGTTCTCTCCTGGGCTGGCCCAGCCTCTTGCGAATCCAGGGCTCAAGATTTAGCTTCTCAGCCGCACCATCCAGTTGTTGTCGTGCAAAATCCCAGGCATTTATCTCACTCTTATTCATTATTTCCCCCTCTTTTTGGCAGTGGATCCGCAGTATATTCAGGAGGAAGGGACGCCCCCTCCAATGATCTAATATATCACAGCCTCACTTTTTAGGCAACCATCGCTGCGGCCTGTCATCGGGCAGTAAGCAGAAGAACATTGATCCTCAGGAGATTCATATGGTATCGAGGGACCTTCCCCAAAGGAGCATTATAGAAGCCACCTTAACGAATATTCGAGTTGAGGAAGGAGAAAGACTTGTGTCTGAGGAGTGAAGCGAGGAGTTTCAAGTCTTTCCCGAGACGAGAAGATGAGCAGGACGAGTGCAAAGCTCCTATGCAGCGACGGAGGGAAAGAGTCCCGAGGCGGTATTCTTGACTTTTGTAGATTTATCTATAATCTGGTTAGCTCTTGAGGCCTCCGTATGGTGGGCCAGCTTTGTTCGGAACCCACAAACATGGGAGAGGAGAGGAAAATGAGCCAGTATGGAAAAAGACATGTCTCCAACCGAAAGCGGGTTGGTTACCTGCACAAGTCGGCGAAGATCATTAAACGAGCAAGGAGGAAAGGAAGGAAAAGAATTGGCCAGTGAAAATCGTGGACGTTTGAGGAGATAAATCCTGAAGGAGGCAATAGAATGCCTATAGGTCCTGAGGTTCCCCTTTATGTTTTGACCCTATTCTGGGTTGCCAGAATGGTGGTGATGTCTCTGATATGCACTTTTTTGGGTTGGCTGGGGATAAGGATTCTTGATGCCCTTACTCCGAGAATCCATCAAAGACAGAAGATCGGGGAGGATCCTGTTTCCATTGGATTGTTTATTGCCGGATTTGTCATCTTTATTGGTCTCATCATCCACGGCTCTTCCACCGCTCCCTTGATTGTTGGCACCCCCCTTATGAGAAGCCTGGTGGATTTTCCAAGACTGGCCCTAATGACCGTAGGTTTCCTGGTTAGTCTCCTTCTCGGAATAGTTTTGTTCAACATTCTTAATCGGGTTACCCCCAGGATCCCATTCTTGAAAATCAAGGATAGCTCTTTGGCGATCGGCATTTACGCATTTGGCTATCTCATTTTTCTCGGAATCATCCTTCATGCTGCTCTGACCATGTCCCTCTGAGGAGAAATGAAGCACAAGCTAGGGATCGTTGCCCTTTCTGGTCTTATGAGCTGCGCTATCTCGTCCGCTGCTGTTGGTCAGGTTTTCTACAGAAGTGGAGGTCAAATTTACGACTCCTGGCACATCTCCAGGACCAGAGCTCAAGGGGTGGATGGTTATTTTCAGGTGAGCGAAGACGCATTTCATCCCGTCATTGTCTTCGAGAGCCTGGGTGGGAATGCTGACATTGCGTATGAACTGGGAGAAGAATTCAAGGCCAGATACCCGGAGCCTTATCAGAGAGCTGAGGCAATCTACAGCTTCGTGAGAGATCGAGTTCGCTACACCAGCGATCGGGATCAATTTGGATATCCAGAGTTTGCCCAGAATGCAGATGAACTGCTGCAGGAGATCAACAAAGGAGGGGCCCGGGGGGACTGTGAAGACTACGCTGTTCTGCTGGCTACCATGTTTAAGGCTGCTGGATACAGAACAGCCATTATTCTTATACCTGGTCACGCGGCGGCACTTGTTCATCTACCCGGGTACAGAAAGGCTAGAACTTTCCTCACCTTTCATGGTGAGTCCGGATGGGTCTGGGCCGAGGCTACTGGAAGGAGAAATCCTCTGGGGTGGCTACCCCAGAAAGCCCTCCAAGGTCAGACTATTGCCTTTGAGATTGAAAGGGCCGAGGACTTCCCTCAGAAACCTTACCCCAAAGGTGAGGCTATCCAGATCGAAAGAAGACGCCGCATCATTCGGATTTCACCTTTCTTTTTGATCATATTTATTATGTGGATAATTCCCACCATTTCGAGGGTATTTTTGGTTAGCTTATACAGGAGACGAAATTAAAGACGAGCTTGGAAGAGCTCCTTTACCAAGCTTTCCTTGAGCGATGAAGGGGAACCTCACAGAAGGTTGGCGTCTTGACCCTCTCACCCGGCCAATGCTTTTCTCACCTGCCCAAAGTCTACCGCCTCCATATACTCATAAAGAATGTCCTTGTCGGTGATTCTTGAGCCCTTCACCGTAAGCAGGGTCTTTCCATCCAGGACCACAGAGAGCTCGCCTTCTTCATCTTGGGCGGAGAATTTCTCCAGAGCCTTCTCGCCCTTAATTCGTACCAGTTTAGTGTCAGGCTGTGCGGACGCCATCATAGGATTGGTCAAGAACATCAGTACCGTCTGCAATAGTGGTGACTCACTCAGAATTTCAATTTCTATGTATTCGTCGGCGTCTTCTTTGTTGTAAGTCCTGCTAGCGGTCACGCCTCCACCAAAAAGCCCCATGGCGGCGGCCGATGCGCTGGCTTCCTCGGCTGTCCATCCCGGCAGCGGATCAGGCAATAGTTGCTTTAGCTGTTCCGCCTGAAGATTCTGAATCTGACCTACTGCAAATTGAAGCTCGCTTGAGGCCTCAGAATATTTTCCCTCCTGGTAAAGCTTTTTGCCTCTTTCTATGGTGTCTGAGATCTCATCGGCGAAGGCCGCTTGAGCCCAGACAAGAACCAAAGCTGCTGCTAATAGGACTAGGCCAGTTTTCCTCATTTTTTTCTCCTCGTAAGGTATTTTGGGGGATGCTTCTCATGCTCGCAAAGTCTCCTTCTCCGTGAAATCCCCCGTCTTGGTGTCTCCGAGACTCTTCAATGCCTTGGGTTTCACAAACCCTATGTGCTTTCTTCTTTTCCTTTGACTCTCTTAGTCCCTTGTGGAGCAGCAATAGTCTAGCAGAACTTCAAAGGAGTGGCAAGGAGGGCGGGATTTTGCCAGCTATCGATTGCTCTTTCAACGGCAAGCTCCTTGACAAAGGTTCCTCAACACTGAACTAAGTATATTCTACTTTTGCTGATCTGCCAAAATAACCCTCTATTGACTTTTCGCCTGATTTCCCTATCTTGCTGATGAGGCTTGGTGGTGGGTTATCTGAACAGGTCTTACAGGCGCCAGGGAGGGGGAGCGAAATGGAAGCTAAAAAAGAAAAAGGAGCAGAGTTTGATCCGGGCAGCTTCATTGACAGCTGGATTGGATGTTGGAAGGAGGTTATTCTCAGGCCTCAGGAGTTTTTCGATCTAATGCTCACTGATGGGGGATACAGGAATCCTCTTTTCTTTGCTCTCATCTCCTGGGTGATAGGAGGAGTACTTAGTGGAGCGGTGAGAGTAAGACCGGCCAGTATCGTCTTATTTCCCGTAGCGGCCCTGGTTGGTCTTCTCATAGTGTCCGCCATCTTGTATCTCTCGGCTACCCTCATCGTGAGAGGTACCGGGAGCTTTGAAGGAACCTTTCGAGTTGGGGCTTATGCATCTGCTCTGAGTGTTTTTACCTGGGTCCCTATTGTCGGTCCTCTCATCGGGATATATGGGATTTATCTTATGGTGGTGGGGATCGAGAGGGTTCACAACCTCACTACCCGGGAGGCAGTAATTGTCGTAGTCTTGCCGATCATCGTACTCTTGCTAGTGTTCGCCCTGTTGGCTTTGGCCGTAGGGATGGGGGCATTTATGTTCATGGGCTTGTTTGGACCCCGGTAGCTATGTCCTTAAGGGCTCTGGTTACTGTAATATTCTGGGGAGTCTCTTTTGTCGCAACCAAGATAGCTCTGAGGGAACTTTCTCCAATCGAGATTTTGATGGTTCGATTTGGCTTGGGGAGCTTCTTTTTGTGGCTGACTCTCCTTCTTAAGAAAAGATGCGCTCTTCCAGCCAGGGAAATCCTTCCCATCTTAGCTCTTCTGGGTTTCCTGGGAATTTTTTTCCACAACTGGATCCAGGCAGTGGGGTTGAGATTCACCACAGCTATGAATTCAGGCATGCTGATAGCCACCTGTCCCATCTTTATTGCTATTCTTTCCCGCCTGTTCTTTGGCGAAAGGTTCAATTTCGTGAGAATAGCGGGGATGATCATAGGTTTTTCCGGCGTCCTTATCCTCATTACGGGAGGGGAATTCTCTCTCTTAATCAGTGGATCCAGGAGCAGCCTGGGTGACATCCTTATTCTTCTGAGCGCCTTCAACTGGGCGGTCTATTCCATAATCGGAAAGAGAGTCTCTCTTCAAAGCTCGCCTCTCATAAACATATCCTATATTATGCTTTTTGGCTGGATAATTCTGCTTCCCTTTTCTCTCAGATCCAGGACATTTAGTCACATCTGGGCACTTTCCTATCAAGGGTGGTTCTGGGTAGCTTTTCTGGGAGTATTTTGTTCTGGATTAAGCTATTTTCTCTGGTATGAAGCTATGGCCCGGCGGGAAGCAGCGAGAATTGGAGCTTATCTTTATCTGGAGCCTTTTTTTACTGTCCTGGCCGCTATGACTATACTGGCTGAGCCCCTGAGTGCAGCCATCTTTGTGGGTGGGGGTTTGATTCTGGTAGGAGTATTTATGACCGCAGGAAAAAAGAATCCGAGGCGTCTTGATCGAGCTCTCAGGAAGTCTCATTTCAGGAATTTCCTACCCTAGAGACATCATTTCCCCAGGATCATCCTCAGGGCGATGACGAGCATAACCACTCCAAATACCTTTCTCAAAGTTACGTTAGACACAATGGTGGTAAGATAGACTCCTAATCTAGAGCCAGCTACTGCAGCTATACTCACATACACGATTGCACCTAGATAGAGATTACCTTCTCGAAAGTGAAAAATAGCTCCGGCTAGAGCCGTAGGAATAACGATAGCCAGGGAAGTCCCTATGGCTGTCCGCATGGCGAAACCCATGAGGAGAACGAGTGCAGGAACAATGATTACCCCACCGCCAATTCCTAATAGTCCACTGAAAAACCCCGCCATCAATCCAACTGCCAAGTAGTAGATGATCTGTAGCATAAGTGTTTCCTCCTATTCTTCGATGCTCAGTTTGCATCCCCCGGTTTCTGGCCTTCGTCCTCGGTATATCGGTATAATACAAAGGGCAAGGTCTCTCGTCAACATTATCGCTGAGGAATCTCTTCTTGCTTGCTCTTGACAGTATCAGGAAAGTATTGATGTGCGAGACAGACAGAGCTTTGCCCTTGCCAGTTTCGAAGCACATTTTTCTGAAGTGACATTCGGGACATGCGTGCCGTCGAAGACGGGAAGAGGGTT
>CAYYHL010000127.1:0-5414 GCA_964471775.1 uncultured Clostridia bacterium | reverse complement strand
CAACCTGATGCCCCAACTCCTGAAAAGACTTCAGTTTAAGGAGCACCACACTATGACCCAGGTGAATGTCCGAGGTAGTGGGATCCACTCCAAACTTAACCCTAAGGGAACCCTTCCTTCTTATTTTTCTCAAAAGTTCCGTTTCCTGAACAATCTCCACCGTGTTTTTCTTGATTATGGAAAGATGCTCTTCTGGATTCATTCCTTTACCTTTCGACCTCCTCTTGATCTAGCCGTGCAGCTGTTCGTTTTTCACCATCCTTGCGAGAAAGGGCCTGAGAAGACCAATCCTCACCGAAGAGTTTCCTTTACCTGAGGTAGCTTCGCCAGTAGAATCTCTACAATCTTTTCTGAAGCCCCACCAGGGGTGGGAAATTTCTCCCTGTCCAGCCAGACAATTCTCGGATCCTTGTTAAACCAGCTCAGCTGACGCTTGGCAAATCTTCGAGTGTCCCGCTTGACTAGCCGAACCGCTTCCTCCCTTGAATATTTACCTTTGAGGTAGCCGATGATTTGCCTGTATCCCAGCCCTTCCATGGAAGGAAGATCCTCCCCATATCCTTCCTTCAGTAGTCCCTCCACCTCCTGCACCAGTCCCTTTTCCATCATGGCATCCACCCGCCGGCCTATAAGCTGATAAAGAGCACTTCTTTTCATCCTCAGTCCCACCACCACCGCTGACGACAAGCAAGAGTAAGGTGCCTCTCTTTGATAAGAGGATATTGGTTTTCCGCTCAGATAGTAAACCTCCAGGGCCCGGATAACCCTCCTTGCGTCATGGGAATGAAGTCGCGAGGCAGATGCAGGATCGAGCCTCTTCAGCTCCTCGTACAGCGCTCCTTCACCCTCATCTTTTTCCCTCTCCCTTAACCTGCCTCTGAGATCCTGATCTCTTCCGGGACCGGCGAAAATCCCATCGACCACGGCCCTTATATAGAGTCCGCTGCCTCCCACAAGAAGAGGAAGTTTGTTTTCCTCCTGAATCCTTTTGATGATTGACTCAGCTCTTTTCCTAAATTCTGCGGCACTGAAGACTTCATCAGGCGAGGCAACATCAATGAAATGATAGGGAATTCTCTTTCTCACCTCGAGGGAAGGCTTGGCGGTCCCGATGTTCATTCCCCGATAGATCTTTCGGGAATCAGCAGAGATGACCTCAGTCCTCAGCTTACCTGCCAGATCAACAGCTACTTCGCCCTTACCTACTGCGGTGGGGCCCACCATGACCAAAAGAGCATCTAGCAAGGGATAGTTTCTCCTTTGAGGGCCCAATATCCTGCTTCAAGGACCTCTACCAGGATAAGTTTCCCTATCAAATCTTTTCTTCCCTCAAATACCACTATTTTGTTACCTCGCGTCCTTCCCTGAAGCTCATAAGGGCTCTTTTTGGAGACCCCTTCCACAAGAATCTCAAATCCCTTCCCCACCAAAGACTGATTTCTTTCCAGGGTAATCTCTTGTTGGACCTCGATGAGCCTCCTCAGTCTTTCCCCACTTATCTCATCAGGAACCCTTTCCTTATATTCGGATGCCTGAGTTCCCTTTAGGGGTGAATAACAAAAAGTAAAGGCCCCATCAAAGCGGACTCTTTTAATGAGATCCAGAGTATCTTGGAAGTCTTTTTCCTCCTCCCCGGGAAAGCCTGCAATAATATCGGTGGTGAGAGCTATATCAGGAATTGCCTGGCGGAGCTTACCCACCAACTCCATATATTCCTCCCCGGTGTACTTCCTGTTCATTCTAGATAAGATTCTGTTAGAGCCTGATTGGACAGGTAGGTGGAGATGCTCACAGACCTTGTCCAAATCTCTCATCATTTCGATCAGCTTATCACTTAGATCCTTAGGATGAGAGGTGGTAAACCTTATTCTCCCTATGCCTTCTATTTTGTTGACCAAGCCCAGAAGATCAGCAAAATCTACTCTTTCCTCCAGGTCTTTGCCATAGGAATTCACATTCTGGCCCAGAAGGGTGACTTCTTTGTACCCCAGGTAGGATAGTTCCTTCACTTCCTTCAAAATGTCATGGGGAAGCCTGCTTACCTCTCTTCCCCGAACGTAAGGGACATTACAGAAAGAGCAAAAATTATCACAGCCTCTCATTACAGGAACAAAAGCGCTGAATCTTCTCTTTCTTAGTTTGGGGAGATCCTCTGGAACTAATCCTTTCTCCTCAGTCCTCACTATTTGGCCCCGTCTCGCTGGGGTGCAAGCTTTCGCAACATGACCCTCTCGTGCCTCACCCCCCGCCCTGTGATCTCCTGAGATTTCTTTCAGAACCTGGGGCAGCTCAAAAAAGTTGGAGCTACCTAGAATAAAATCAAGATAGGGAGCCTTCTCCAGCATCTTCCCAGGTTCTTTCTGTGCCAGACATCCACATAAACCGAGAACGAGATCAGACCTTTTCTCCTTGAGTTTGCGCAGCTCGCCCAATTTGCTAAGGATCTTATGTCTAACCTTTTCCCGAACATAGCAAGTATTAAGCAAAACCACATCCGCCTTCCCGAGATCTTCTGTCAGAGAGTAACCCCCACTCTTCAGTAGGCCCGCCATAACCTCAGAATCATACTCATTCATCTGACATCCGTAGGTACGAATGTAGACTTTCGGAGAATTCCTGTTGATATAGTTACGCCCCCTGTTTGTCATTTCTGTTTTACCAGCACCTTCCAATTCTATCCGTACGTACTTTTCAAAGTCAATGCATCCTGCAACAGTTGAGAATGAAACTGAGGTAAATCGCCAAAAATCCTTCTTTTGCTTTCAAAAGTTTCCCAGCAGAAATAAATCTTTTCCTTCTCAAGAATAGGGTCTATTTTCTTCTTAAGAAAATTTCCTATTGCCTTCAATTTGCCCATACTGGGATGGATAACGATAGAATCACAACCAAGAGATTTAGCTATCCTTATTGTCTTATGAAATACTTTCGCAAATAAATCAGCATTAACCAGACTAAACTGGGCAAAGTGTAGAGATGAGGCTTTCAGGTTTTGATGTTTTGTGAGGCCTTAGTCTACCTTGATTCAGTAATTGTTCTAAGTTCATCTTCCCTACCAATAATAAATAACTTCTTCTCTTTCAACACGGTATTCAAAGAATGGTCTTTTTGTTTTTTCCTTTTTTCAAATTCCTGTGCCTTGAACACAGTGTAATTTATTTCTCGCCCTATTTCACTTTTGGATTTAGAAAGGAGTCCTGAGAGTTCCTTCGAAGTAATACTCCCAATAACCAATAAATCAATATCACTGGATAAACTTTCTTCACCCTTTGCGTATGAACCATAAATAAAAGCAATTTGAACATTATCTGATTTTATGAGCTTCTCTCTTAGAATCTCCGCTATCCCCGTAGTCTTAAGCAAAATCCGTTTTAACTCCTCAAATATAGGACAGTTTCTTTTTACCTTGTAATAGAGGCGGTTACCCTGAGCGGACTTTTCGATTAAGCCAAGGGTCTGAAGTTTCTCTACTTCTCGCTGTACCCCGCGTATTGGCTGACGGGTGAGCATAGAAATTTGTCTTTGATAAAAACTATCGTCAGGGTTAAACAAAAACAACTTCAAAATCTCAACCCTTGCCTTTGAAGAAAAAAGTTTATCTAGCATAGCCAATTGCCGTATACATTTTGTAGTCAACTATATACATTTTGTAGTCAATTGTCAAGCGACGCGTCAACCTTTCTGTGGATGGCCTATTTCGTCCAAAACAGCATTTCTATCTCAGCTCATTGATTCTTTGAATTGGAAGAGAATTCACTGGGTCTCCTTCAGCAGTTTCGGTTAGGCTAATAAACGGGGCATCATAATTTTGCCTGAATAAGATTGTCTCTTTTGCCTTCGGTAAAAGCCCTAAGAAGAGGCAATCCCTGGAAATCTCCTAGCTTCTGCCAACATTGTCTCTCACCTTCTTAAGTTCTACTAGAAGAGAAGCGGGGACCTTCATCTTTCCCATGAGGACTTCATCCTTAGCCTCACCGTGACAATCCGAGCCACCGGTAACGAGAAGGTTGTATCTTTGGGCAATCCTCTTATAATGTTCCACTACCCGCCCATTGTGTGCACTATGATAAGCTTCTACTCCCCTCAATCCTGCTTTGATGAAGTCGGGGATGAGATCATCTCTTCTTGATAGATGAGGATGACCCAAAACGGGAATTCCCCCAAGATCAGAGATCAAGTGGATTATCTGGAAGGGGGAGGCCTTCAATCTCCTGACATAGGCAGGTTTCCCAGGATTCAGCCACTGCTCAAAAGCAGCACCTATGGAGCGAACATAACCACTCTTCACCATGAGCCGGGCGATGTGAAGGCGACTTATTACACCGCGGGGGTTCAACCTCCTTACCTCATCATACTCAAGCCTCATCCCCAAATCCCCTAATCTCTGGACGAGTTTCCGATTCCTCCCGGCTCGGGCTTTCTGAAATCCCCTGAGCTTGGATAAAAATGCTCCATCTTTCCAATCCAGATAGTAGCCAAGGATATGAATCTCATCCTTCCCCAAATCCGTACTCATCTCCACACCTGGTACCACCTCCATTTCCAGCTTCTCCGCCGCCCGGATCGCCTCCTCCAGACCATCCACACTGTCGTGATCCGTAATGGAGATGGCTACTAGATCGAGATCCTTGGCCCTCCGTACCACCTCTTCAGGGGTATAGGTGCCGTCGGAATATATGGTATGAATATGAAGGTCTATCCTTGCCATGGCTAGAGTCCTACATCATCTCCAGAGCAAAATTCAGGCTCACTGCAGAATGGGTGAGGCCACCTACGGAGATAAAATCCACCCCTGTCTCAGCAACATCTCTCACATTCTGAAGGTTTATTCCTCCAGAGGCCTCAATTAATATGTGTCTCTCTTGGCTTCGAATCCTTTTCACCGCCTCCTGCATCTTTCCCTTTTCCATATTATCCAGCATAACTATATCTGCCCCCTCGTCTATGGCCTCTTCCAACTGGGCAAGATTCTCCACCTCCACCTCTATTTTCAGAAGAGGGGAAAGCATTTGCCGGGCTCTTCCTACAGCCTCCCCTACCCCACCACAGATCTTGATATGGTTATCCTTTATCAATACTCCATCATCCAGGCCAAAGCGATGGTTGAGGCCCCCACCAATCTTCACAGCATATTTCTCGAGTACTCTCAGGTTGGGAGAGGTCTTTCTGGTATCCATGATCCTCACCTCGAGGCCTTTGACCCGATCTACGTATTTCTTGGTCAAGCTGGCAATTCCTGAGAGCCGGGATAGAAAATTCAAAGCCACCCGCTCACCTCTCAGAATAGCCAGAGTACTTCCTGCCATAATCAGGACTGGCCTATCTTGCCCTACCAGATCTCCATCCTCTAGTGAACGAGGAAATTTCACCCGTCCAGAGGAGGTGAGCCTGAAAACTTCTTTGGCCACCTCCACTCC
>CAYYHL010000126.1:2551-5504 GCA_964471775.1 uncultured Clostridia bacterium | reverse complement strand
TGCTCCTGTTTCCTCACTTCTAAACTCTCCTGTATTCTTTTATTGCCTTGTCGAAAAAGCAGTACCAATAAGGATTTAGGAGGGCTGTCCGATGTCCGGACACTCATTTCTATGTCTTTGGGGCAGCTTAAGTGTGGTGGGTGAAGCCAGGGGCTTTCCGCCAAACCACTCTGCGGCGCTAATGCACTGATTCAGGGTGTAAATACCACTTTATAAGTCTTACGCTCATCAAATAATCTAAAGGCTTCACCTATGGCTTTCTCTTCTAAGGGAAAACGATGAGACACTATTTCTTCGGCCCTGTCATTACCGATTTTATTCACTATGAAATCCGCAATTTCATCCCATTCATGCAGTTTGAAGTACCAGGACCCATAGTAGGTGAGTTTCTTTCGAATAAGCTGATCACTTGGACTAATCTCTACTTTAGTCTCACCAGGCTCCCCAATCTGTGCAACTATGCCATGTCTTCGGGTAATATCAAGAGCGGTATTGATTCCTTCCGAAGAACCAGAACACTCCACCGCTTTGTCCACTCCCTCTTTGGTAATATTTCTAATATGCTCCAGAGGGTCCACCTCTTTGGCGTTGACTGCGTAGTCGGCCCCTATGCTTTTTGCCCTTTCCAGTCGGGACTTAACTAAATCTATAGCCACTACTGTCGCTCCCATTCCCTTAGCTGCCAGGACTCCACTTAGTCCCATAGGTCCCAAGCCTATTATGGCGACAACGTCAGCTCCAGAAACACTCATCTCTTTCATGGTAGCGTATAGATTCCCAATTGCGTCGGTGGCGACAGCACCTGTGACATAGCTCATTTCCTTGGGCATGGAAAGGCAAACGCGCTCCGGTACAGCCAAATACTCGGTATCTGCTCCATGTCTGCTGAACCCGAGAACCTCAACGCTGTCACATAGCATAGGTTCTCCAGCTCGACAGTACTTACAAAATCCACACGCTATGAAACAAGTAATGGCCACTCGATCCCCCTCTTTGAAGTGTCGAGCACCTTTACCCAGTTTCGTAATGACACCAGAAGGCTCATGGCCTGGAATGAATGTACCCGACGGAAAACCCGGCAAGAGCGGTTTGCCATAATATATGCTCATATCACTTCGGCAGAGCGCTGAAGCTTTAATTTTTATGAGAACATCATCCTCAGTAATAGCTGGATCTGGCCACTCTTTGAGATGAGCTTCCTTTGTTCCTGGAAGATATACTCCTTTCATCATTACACCCCCTGTATTAATCTATATGTCGGTACTTTCTGGACCAACCAAGACACGTTGACGGAAAAAACCGGAGCCTTCGTTCTCCTGAGGTAATAGGCGCTGACAGGCAACTAACGAAGGTAGGTATCGATGTACTTCTTGCTAATCAGTGCACTTTCCAGAGGCGTTCTTTCGGTCACATCAAGTTCCACTGTTATCCACCCATTGTAGTGTGCTTTTCTTAGAGCTTCCATTATGGCAGGAAAATCGATTTCTCCTTCACCCAGCTCTAACCATTTCCCGTCCTTGTAATCCTTAAGATGCACATAGTTAACTCTATCTACGTAACTTCTAATGACCTCAAGGGGGTCCGATCCCCCTGCTAAGAGATGTGCTGTGTCAGGGCAAAGGTTTATGTCGGTCAATTCCATGATCTTCGCCAGTTGTTTCCTATTCTCACAAATGGTTCCCAGGTGAGGGTGATAGCAGGATTCTAGTCCCACCTTATCTGCAATTTCGGCAGCACGGGTCAGGCCTTGTGCGAGACTTTCATAGTCGTTTTCTCTTATGCCATCGTGTCTGATAGCTCCTCCACCAACAACCAGAATTTTGCATCCTACGAGTTTGGCGAAATTGGCCACTTTTTCGATTTTGTGAAGCTCCTCTTCTAGAATTTCCCGAAATATGAAATTTGCTCCACAGTAGACTGCAACAAAATCCAAATTTTTCTTGCGGCACACATTCACAAACTCGGCCTTCCTTTCAAGAAAGGGGATAATATCCCCGTCAAACGGTTCAAATCCTTGGTATCCGGCCCGGGAAATTTCAGTCAACGGCTGCTCGAGCAAAGAGATGTTGGAAAGATAGTAGAGCTCCTTGATGCACCCGACTCCCGCGGGATGCCCTACTACTCCCCCCCAGGTTTGAGTTTGATAGGCAAACTTCATCTTATCTCACCTTGAATTGTGAAATTTCTTCCAAGTTCATTTCGGACGCAGCGCACAGCCGCGCAATAGAGAGAAACCCCTGTCTGGTCTAAGTAAGACCCGTTGTCTCTAGACCTTACCGTCAACTTTCTCCTCTTTTTCATCTTCACCTCCTATTTTTCTATTGTGCATTCCAAAAAACTTCCACCGCTTAAGGACCTTCACCGCTTCTTTGAAAGGTATCTTTCCACCTTTTTGTTGTAGGGCTCTGATGGACAGGGAGCCTACCAAGATACTCCCCATGAAGGTCTCACGGTAGGCCGGCTCCAATCCCAGCAAGTTCACCCCATTAATTATGATGGTCAGCACCAAGCAGCCCAATGTTGTTCTAATGACTGACCCCCTGCCTCCGGTGAGAAGAGCTCCGCCAAGTATGGGGGCGGCAATAGCTGGCATCAGATAACCGTCTCCCATGCGCGGTCTTGCGGCGAGCGATCTACTGGCAAGTATTAATCCAGCAATCCCAGCCATTATAGCGCTTATGATGAAAAGCGTGAATTTTACTCTGTCTGTAGGGATTCCCATCAACCTTGCTGCTCTTTCGTTCCCCCCGGTTCCGTACGTCCATCGACCGAACCTCGTATGTTTCAGAATAATTGCGGATACGACAATCGCTCCAAGCATCCAGAACACGGCTGAGGAGATGCCACCGAGAAACCTACCATAGAATATCTGCGGCACCAGATCATTCCTGAGTAGAACGGATCTATAGTTACTTATCAGGAAAACTATTCCTCGCACTCCTACCATCGTGGC
>CAYYHL010000126.1:0-2451 GCA_964471775.1 uncultured Clostridia bacterium | reverse complement strand
AGGCCACTTTTGATCTCGGATTCAAAAGTTATTCCCCCAAGTTTGAGTATTATTATCCGGTCGCATAGCTGAATAGCATCATCTAGATCATGGGTTACAAAAATCATTGGACAAATCTCTTTAGTTTTTTGAAAAAGAGTAAATAGTCTTGTTTGCGCCTTTTCGGACAAAGCTGTGGTTGGTTCGTCCAAGAGGAGGATTCTCGGAGTAAAGTACAACGCCCTCGTTACCGCAACTGCCTGTCTTTCTCCCCCAGAGAAGTTTCTGATCTCTTCCACGACGTCGAGGTGAAATCCCATCCTGGCAAGGTATTTATTGGCCTCTTCTCTCATCTTCTTGTAGTCAACGAATTTGAAGAGACCCTTTGCATATGGTTTGACAGGCTCCTGTCCGATGAAGAAGTTCTCTGCCACAGTTAACTGTTCGACCAGAGCGGACTCCTGATAAACACACTGTATACCCTCTCGGATAGAATCTCTGGGACTGTTGAATTTTTTCTTCTCTCCTTCAACGTAGATTTCACCACTCGTGGGACTAATCACTCCACGAATAATCTTAATCAAAGTGGATTTGCCAGCCCCATTATCTCCTACTAATCCTAAGATTTCTCCCTTTCTTAACTTGAAGCTCACATCCTTGAGAGCCTGGATGTGAGCAAAATTCTTTGATATGTTCCTGCATTCCAGGACGGCTCCAGAACCTCTACCTTCCTTTGGCGAAGATCCTCCAGATTTTGGGCTAATCATTCTGATTCTACCTTTTTGCCTTTGCCGGTTCTAACATGACAACAGGTGCCAGCTCCTCGCAACGAAAAAGCCAGCTATTCCCTAAGGCTTAACGAGCCTCTCCAGGTATGCTAGGGGGAGCAGCTCTTGTCTCACAAGCAAAACACTGGTGGATGTGTCCCCCTCACACTCCTACGGTTCTGTCTATCGTCACCTTAAATAGCGTGAGGTGAGCAGCATGATATCTGGCTACTCACCTCGCCATCTATCTTGCGGTGCTGTTATCTCTTTGTAATCTGCTCTATTCTTCCAGCAGCTCTAACACCTCTCGGGGCAGGAAGCCCAGGCTACCCCGTGTCTGTTTGTAGAACCCATCCACAAGGTTACTTCTTACAATGGGGTAGACGCGGCTAACAGTGTAGATGCCTCTCACTTCATCTTTCTTACCCATCAACCACTTGAGTGCAGCGTTAATGGAGTTCCTTCCCATCTCTATGCAATCGGCTGCGCCTGTCCCGATTATGGGATGCTTAGGGTCGGCAATGAATCTTGCTCCAGTTATACCTCCGAGGTCCGGAGCAGCCACAATCACCTCATCTACCTTCCCTAGGGCAATCACGGCCTCAGCTGCCCCTGTTGCTGGCCCCATCATCCAGGTGGCCCAAATAGCATCTATTTCCGGGTTAGCTTGTAACATTCCCACCGCTATATCATATCCCTGTGCTGGATCGGTGAATCCTTTTTTCGTAACTACCTCAATGCCGGGGTACTTGGCAAATGTTTCCTCACCCCCCTTGAGACGCATGACATTCGTCCATTGCTCCAGGGCGAAGTATACTATCCCGACCTCCCCCTCATAGTTCATCGCATAGGCAAGTATCTCAGCTGCGGCTGCTCCTTGTCCATATCCATCAGCATCTACCAGGCCTATGTAGTTGGGTGTATCGGCTAGACCCACCGGTGTGGTCCAGTTGTGAAGCTGCGGAACCCCAGCCTCTGATAGCCTACTAAAGGGCGGTCCCGTGGTCACTGCCTCATATGCTTGCGCCACTATGAAGGCCGTATCACCCGCTTTGGCTGCTAGACTCTCTATTTGATCTATTTGTTCGGCTATCGACTCGGAACCCATGAACGATACTGGCGCCTTCCCCACTCCAGCAAGAACTGCATCCATCCCAATCTTGTTCAATACTTCTGTTATGTCGAGGGTTGCACCCATGAAATAGTATTCTCCCAATTCCAGGCCTTTGGCGACCCCTTTTTCTTGGTCTGTAAGTTCCAGCTGTGCGGCTGTCGTTGCGGATTCACCCGCTGGCCCACCTGGAGTCAAAGGTGTACTCAGCTGCTCCTCTAAGTCCAGGATCCAACCCAATTGTACTTTTCTGAACTTTCCTGCCGCCTCCCCTGCAGAAGCTCCGGGAAGAAAGCCTGTACCTAGACTCACGGCAATCACCAAAACTGCCGCCAGAACGACCCTAACAGTAAGTGTGCGTACTTTTCTTCTCATTTTCTACTGCACCTCCTGATATTGATATCCTCCTGGAGAGGACATGGTTCATTCTTCTGGGGAAAGCTCCCAAAAAAAGGGACTAATCTCCTAGCACTTCTATTTTTGGAAAGCTTTCTCTCCCCGGGTAATGGGCCTACTCATCTCTCCTGGTCTCTCACCTCCTCCCCGCTTTACTTTAGCCCGTCTCTCTCTTTTTTTTGCCAAAGGCTTTGGGTA
>CAYYHL010000125.1:0-5634 GCA_964471775.1 uncultured Clostridia bacterium | reverse complement strand
AACCATCCGAACCATTCTTAGTTCCTTATCATTCATGCTGCAGATAACCTCTCTTTTGTCTAGCTAGTAATATCTTTAGGATCACCGAGAATCTTTAAAGACTGGATTTCTCCATCAAGAACAAAACCCATTCTTCCTGTTCGAAAGAATGAGTTCACCTGGAGATAACCTTGGCAGGTACATTTTCCTTTTGATCAGAAGGCCTGGAGTTTTACCTCCTGCTTTCTCGGATACTCCGCCCTCTCGGTCATCCTCTGATGGATTGTATTACCTAAGACATCAACATTATAGCATTCCTGGGGCCCATTGTCAAATCGAATAGGACTTATAAGCAGTGCTCTTGCTTCCTCACTTGTAAACTCTCTCATATTTTTCTCATCACCTTGCTGAAAAAGTAGTAATGATCAGGATTTAGGAGCCGTGTCCGATGTCCGGACACTCTTCTTTTGCAACTTTGCATGGCATAACAATTGCGTCTTCCCGTAGTGCCAACCTTATTAAATCGGAATCTTCTGAGAATCAAAGGAGAGGGGTGCGTGTCAATTGACAAGAAAGAAAAATTTGGTAGTAATTAACAGTAAGCTGAGGTCTTTCTCTGAAAAGCAGGAGCTAAAATCAGGGCCAAGAGGAGGTGAGCGACAAGAAAATAGATAGGCCCATTAGCTGGGGTAAAGGGAAGGTTTCTGAAGGGAGAAGTGTCGACAAAACAATGTCTGTTGCGGGTACTTTCCATAAGAGACATGAACAATGTTTTGAATGAGAAGGGAGGAAACAAATGAAACACCGGGCCAAGCTACTTGTTGTCGCTCTGGGTCTAGTTGTTCTTCTCCTCTTGGCTCAGTCACTACTGTTCGCCGCTACTACCTTGAAGTTCTTCCACACACTTTGGATTCCAACCATGGTCGAGCTGATGGACGAAGCCGCAGCCAGGTATGAAGAAGAAAACCCAGGTATAAAAATAGAACAAACTAGAGTGAGTTGGACTGACGCTCCATCACAGTTGATGACATCAATTATGGGAGGAGAACCTCCTGACATAACCATGGCTGGTTGGTCAATGGTGGGGCAATTCAGAGGTATGGGAGCATTTGCCGATATTACCGATCTCATCCCAGAGGAAATGAAGAAGAGTTTTTTGCCAACAGCTGTTGAGGGAGTGACTTACGAGGAAGGCAGATTTGATGGAGTTCCTCAGGAGGGGTGCATCTGGGCTCAGTTCTATCGGAAAGACCTCTTTGCAGAAGCCGGTTTGGATCCGAGCGGTGCCCCTGATACATGGGAAGAATTAGTTGAATACGGTGAGGCCTTGACCAAGGATACGGATGGTGACGGCAGCATTGACCAATGGGCATTTGGTTGGCCGGTTCAGGCGGAGAATGCAGGCCAGTTCTGGCTTACCTTTTTGCATCAAGCAGGTTCCGAGGTAATAGCTTTTGAAGACGGAAAGTGGAAATCGCTGCTTGATCAGAAGGAAGCCCTTGAAGGCACTCAGTTTATGGTAGATTTGGTGCAGCGTTACAAAGTCTCTCCGGCCAGTATCGTTGACATGAACTGGGAAGATGTCACAAATGGTTTCGCTGCAGGCAAATTTGCCATAATGCATAACGGAGCCTGGGTGGTTGGATCGGTTAAGCAGAAGGCCCCTGACTTAGAAGGGAAGTGGTCTACCGACATTATCTTTGGAGGGCCCGGAGGAAGAGTGACGCAAGGGGGGCCTAACAACTTCCACATACTGAGAGCTTCCAAGAATAGAGAGCAAGCATGGGATTTCCTGGAGTTCTTATATGAAGAGGGTCGCACCGCGGACCTGACCTATGTAGAGGAACTAGCTAATCTTGTAGGGTCAATACAATGGAACTACGACTACATGGATTTTGTCCGCTCCACATATGAGCCTCTCCTACAGCCATTCCTAGAGCACCAGTACGCGAAACTACCCCCGTTTACCCCTCATTGGCAGACATTTGTGAGTTTATTCGGAGACGCTGCTGTGCAGGATATGATTATGGGAAAGCGCACTGTGAAGGCAACCCTTGAGGATCTACACGCTAAGCTGAATCAACTTCACTCACAATAGGTAGGTTGTCCGACAGCCTAGAAACCTGAGCTGCGGGACGGCGTTGCGCGTCCCGCAGCGGTGGTAGGCAAATTCTATTCTGGGAGGCTGCCGGAAGCTGATGAAAGTTACTCATCGAATTAAAAAACTTTCCATCCCGTATTTCTTCATTGCACCATGTGCACTCCTTATTGGTTCAATATTGCTTTACCCACTAGCCAGGGGAATAGTATCCAGTTTCTATAATGTAAACCTATTAATCCCCGTTCCACCAAAGTTTGTGGGCTTAGAGAATTTCATTAGGCTTTTCAGAGACAGCTCCTTCTGGACTGCTTTGACGAACTCGATAATCTGGACTGTGGTTATTCTTATAGTTCAAATGGCGGGGGGACTTGGGGTAGCACTGCTACTGAACCAGAAAATTAAGGGAAGGCGGTTTTTCAGAAGTCTTATACTAATTCCCTGGGTAATCCCGGCAGCTATCGGGGCTATTACCTGGAGGTGGATTTATGCTGAGCAGTACGGATTATTGAATTTCATATTATATCGTCTTCACATAATTGACCACTACAAGGCATGGTTAGCCGAGCCGTCTTTCGCACTGCCGGCCGTAATAGTGGTTGCTATCTGGAAGGGAATTCCATTTGTAACAATTGTCCTCCTGGCAGGGCTTCAATCGATTCCTCAGACTTTGTACGAGGCAGCGAGGATCGATGGAGCCGGCGCTTTCCAGATCTTACTGAGGATAACTCTCCCCCTAATAAGGAGTATAGCTCTCATTGTGGCTCTCCTCACCTCCATTTGGACCTTCAATCATTTTGAGACAGTTCAAATTATGACCCGGGGGGGACCCGGTACGGCTACGCTTCTGATGCCTATCTATGCATATAAATTGTTTCTGGAGTCTTTCCAGATTAGCTATGCCTCTACCCTGGCTACGGCGATGCTAGGGCTGATGATGGTACTAGCTTATTTCTATGTCAGAAGACTGATGTAGGATTTTGCGAAGCTCATTTGATAGTTAAGTATGACGATCAGGGTAGGTGATACTTGTGGCTAGCGTCCTAAAGAAGAGACGAGATGCCTTTCTCAAGGGTTTGGTCTATCTAGCCCTATCCATAATATGCTTGATACTGATACTTCCGTTTTTGTGGATGGTTTCGACCTCGCTAAAATCCCCGGATGAGATATTTTTGGAAATACCGAGATGGCTGCCTGAGGTTCTGCGGGTTGACAACTACAGATTTATATGGACTGATACGAGTTACCCCAAGTATCTTGTTAATAGCTTAATTGTGGCCATGGCTACCACTGCCATTGCTTTGGTGGTGGCATCGCTCGCGGGTTATGGCATTTCTAGGTTCGCTTTCAGGGGTAGGAGGCCGTTTTCCCTGGGCTTAATAGTAGTTCAAATGTTTCCGGCAATGCTTCTTGTCATACCAATGTTTGTGATTATGCGTCGGCTTAACCTGCTCAATACCTACCTGTCCTTAATAATTGCCTATGGCACTTTCGCTTTCCCGTTCTGCACCTGGATGCTGAAAGGATACTTCGATACCATCCCCGAGGAGTTGGAGGAGGCTGCAATTATTGAAGGATGTTCACGATTGCAAGTACTTTACAAGGTGGTCATGCCCTTGGCTGCTCCGGGATTAGTTGCAGTTGCTTTATTTGCGTTTGTGCTTGCCTGGCAAGAGTATCTATTCGCTCTCACATTTACCAGAACGGAAGAGATGAGAACCCTCACTGTCGGAATTGCTTTAATGCAAGGACAGCACGGCGGCATTAATTGGGGCCAGGTGATGGCTGGGTCCGTCCTTGCCTGCATACCTGGACTAGTTTTCTTCCTGTATTTAGAGCGCTATATTGTTCAAGGTTTCACGTTAGGAGCTATTAAGGAATAAAGGCCTTTCAAGTAGTCGGGGGGCTTGATATTGGTATACGAAGTAATGCCGATTATGGCGGGAAAATTCGGGCCTGTTTCAAACAATGTAATATGCCGAAACGGAGACCCATCTACTGCAGGAATGGTTCCGTCATATGTATTCTATATCAAATCTTCCTCGTTGAATATCATAGTTGATATGAGTTTCAGCTCACCTGACAAGTGCTCTCGATTAACGGGTCTTAGGTGTGAGAGAGTCGGATCTTTGGATAGAATATTGAAAAAACACGGGGTTGATGCAGCCGCGATTGATATGGTAATATGTACTCATTTGCATTGGGATCACGCTGGAAATGGCAACTTGTTCTCAAATGCGAAGATTGTTTGCCAGAGAGATGAGTTAGCCTGGGCCATTGCTCCACCCTCCTGGGAGCCCGGCTATAGCAAGGACTTTTCCGGTGAATTTATTGAGGTTCTCGACAGGTTTGAGACTGCGGACGGCAACGTGGTCTTGCAAGAGGGACTGGAATTAGTTAAGCTAGGGGGTCATACTCCAGGTACACAAGCTGTGGTTGTAAATACGGTCCAGGGACAGGTGATAATTCCGGGCGATCTGGTTATGAGTTATGAAAACCTAAAAGAGTTGGTACCCATTGGTTTATTTCATAACCTGAGTGAGTGTGTAGATGGGATTCAGTGGCTAAGATCCCAAGATGCCCTGGTACTACCAGGACATGATTGGAAAACGTTGCACTTCGGACGAGAATAGAGGTGAAATAAAGTGTCAGAGGGCCAGGTTGGCATCGCATTCATTGGAGCAGGAAGGGTCTCCGAAAACCATCTTAGAGCTCTTCAAAGGTGTGAAGACGGTCGGTTGCTTGGTGTTTTTGATATAGATAGGCGAAGAGCAGAACAATGTGCTCAAAACTGGAATACCCAAACTTATGAGACAGTTGATGAAGTTTATCTTGATCGAAACGTTGAGGCGGTTTTTGTCCTGACCCCCGTGGAGTATCATTATGAATATACTCTGAAAGCCTTAGAAGCAGGTAAACATGTTTTGGTTGAAAAACCCGTAAGTTTTGACCCGTTGGAAATACGCCGGATGGCTGAGACTGCTGATAAGACCGCTAGGGCATGTGTTCCCGGCCATAATTATATATATCTCCCTCAGTTTGCGAGAACGAGAAGGTTGATCGAAGAAGGTCTGCTCGGGCAGATATGCCACATGGAAATGAAGGAAATATATTTCATGTCCGAAACGTACATAGGGCATTATCATGGACTGTTAGGAGAGGTATTTTGCCATCCCGTCTACACAATGTTGTATCTTTTGGGCAGTCCCTCCAAAGTCTGCGGATTTGCCACCTGTTTTAGAAGTGAGAAGGTACCAACCGGCGATGAACAGGTTTTGGTTATGGCGGGATTTGATTCAGGCCCTACGGCTAGCTTGATGATTTCATGGGCATTTGAAGACGAGACTTCGGACCCATGGACATTTAAAGTTAAGGTTCTGGGGACGAACGGGGGAAGCTCGTTCTCAAGAAAAGATGCGGTTTGTGGTTTAAAGGACAGTAAGCCGCCATGGAAATACCCGATGTACGATGAATCTTTTGAAAGAGAAGTTGATTTTTTTGTAACTCAATGTGTAAAGAAAGGCAAAATTCCACCTTCCACTCTGGAGGACGCCTTT
>CAYYHL010000124.1:0-5639 GCA_964471775.1 uncultured Clostridia bacterium | reverse complement strand
TGCGCTGTTCAGACGCCCACGGGTCTCTATGTTGGAAAAAGCTAATTTAGATAGAGCGATGGATCTGCTTGAGGTACTACAACTTGTTGATTTAAGAAACGAATATGCTGGTAATCTATCTGGTGGACAGAAAAAGCTTCTCTCGCTGGGAAGGGTTTTTATGTTGGATCCAGATCTAATATTACTGGATGAACCTACTGCCGGGGTCAATTTGACTTTGACCATGGATTTGCTAAAGGTGATAAGAGAACTCCAAGAAAAGGAAAGTAAAACTTTCTTTATAATCGAGCATAGTATGAAGGTCATCAGTGACATTTGTGACAAGGTTTTCGTATTGAACTTTGGGAAAAAAATGGCTGAGGGAACACCAGAGGAGATTCAACAGGATGAGCAGGTGCTAAAAGCCTATCTACGCGGCGCTTGAGGAAGCCTGTCTGGGAAGGTTCAAACAGGATGCCTTTATTAAAGGTAAATAATATAGTTTCAGGGTATGGAGGTACCGAGGTCCTACACGGTGTCTCCATGTACGTTGATCAAGATGAGATTGTGACAATCATCGGACCTAATGGAGCTGGAAAATCCACGTTGTTCAAAACCATAATGGGATATCTGATACCTGGTGCCGGAAACATTCTATTTTCGGAAGAAGACGTGACCAAACTGAAACCAAATAAGAAAGTGGAGAGAGGTATAGCCTATGTTCCACAACTTGAGAATACTTTTCCTTCTCTAACCGTTCAAGAAAATTTGGAAATGGGAGGCTACTCAAAAGATAGCAAAAAGGTAAGAGAAGGAATAGAATATGCGTACAGTGTTTTTCCGGTATTGAAAGAGAAGAGAAATAAAAAAGCAGGTACGCTCAGTGGTGGACAAAGGCAAATGTTGGGAATGAGTAGGGCACTCATGACTGAACCAAGTCTCATATTGATAGATGAGCCCTCTGCTGGACTCGACCCGAAAGCTACGGAAGCAGTATTTGATCAAATTAAGAATTTGCATAAAGAAGGGGTAGGAATCATAATTATTGAACAAGATGCCTATAGGTCCTTAAATATATCTGATAGAGGATATGTTTTGGCTATGGGACAGAACCAATTTGACGACTCGGCTGATAAGATCTTAAATAATGACCAAATAAGAGAAGCTTATTTAGGTGGCTAGTTTCGGCAGGGTCTCACTCGTCGAGGCCGGCAACAGAGCAAAGGTCAAAACACGCGAGGGAGCTGCACGGAGTAGTGGCGGAATACACAAGGCCAGGTGAGGATCTGGATTAGGCCGAAGATACAAGATGAGGAGTCTTTGAATGAAGATAAAAAACATAGATAAATTTCCCATAAGTTTACGTTCCACGAAGGTGGGGTACAGAAAGGAAGATAAGTCATCATCTGTTTGGGCATCTGGAGTTCCCTCAATAATTATTCGAGTAACGACTGATGAGGGAATTTCAGGCCTTGGGGAAGCCACTACTATGACCTGGTATTTTAACGAAACTCAAGAAGGTATGATGAAGCTGCTGCAATCCTACCAAGAGGTGCTAGCAGGTGAGGACCCCTTCAATGTGACTGGCGCCCACTATAGGATGGATCTAGTTACAGGAGAGGATGCACCAGGGTGCCATTCAGCTCGGGCAGCCGTTGATATGGCTTTGCATGATATAATCGGCAAGGCGCAAAACCGTCCAGTATATGAAGTGCTGGGGGGTGCATATCGCACCGAATTTGAAATGCTAACTAACCTATACGAAGAGAGCCCAGAAGAGAAGGCTAGGGCATGTCACGAAAGTGTCAGGAAAGGATTTCGTGGTCTAAAGATAAAAGTGGGGGATATTCTTCTCACCAGGGGATGGAACATCGAGAACCTAAGAAAAGAGAAGGATAAACTTATTGCTGCCCTGGAGGCTGTACCTCCAGATATCTACATTGATGCTGATGCAAATCAAAGTTGGCAAAGCGCCAAAATAGCAGCAAATATAGTTGAGGACCTACTTCAAGACAAATACTATCCAAACCTTTCTTTAGAACAGCCCCTTCACTATTTGGATATTTCTGGTCATAGTTATCTTCGAAGATCCCTCAAAATACCCATCATCCTGGATGAATCAGTGCTCTCCCCCGAAGCAATGCTACAAATAGCTAAACATGATGCTGCGGACAGAATTGTCTTGAAATTGAACCGTGTGGGAGGTTTTTGGCCAGCTCGCAAAGTCATAAATATTGCTGAGGCAGCATCTATGGGTATAAGTGTAGACACAATGCCCTTCACCAAACTAGGAGATACCGCCAACTGTCATTTAGCTGCGACCATAAAAGATCCTTATCCAGTGGATGCAGAGGGGCACTTGTGGTTTGAAACCACTCCCTTCAAGGGAGGCATAGAGATAAAAAATGGTCGGGCAATACTTTCGAAAGTTCCTGGCTTGGGAATGGAACTTGACGAAGAGCTATTAAGATCGATGATAAAAAAATAGAGGCGATCCGAGGTAGCCTGATGAGTATGAGGTTCTCGAATTCAATTTTTGTAGTTGACTCTCATACAGCGGGACATCCAACCAGAGTTGTGATAGGTGGGCTGCCAAAAATACAAGGGGATTCAGGAGCTGAGAAAAGGGACTATGTAAAAAACAAGATGGATTATGTGCGCAGGTTTCTCTGCAATGAACCCAGAGGTCACTCTGGTATGTACGGTGCGATCCTGACAGAACCAGCTAGCAAAGACGCTGATTTCGGAGTAGTCTTCTTTAGCACTGTTGGCTACGATGATATGTGCGGTCATGGTACTGTAGGAGTAGCTACTGTGCTCATTGAAACAGGTATGGTTCCTCTAAAGGAGCCTTCAACAAAGGTTACATTAGAGGTACCGGCGGGCTTAATTGAAGCAAAAGCAAAGATTGTGGATGGCAAAATAGAAGGTGTCTCACTCGTAAATATACCGGCATTCTTATACAAAGAGAATACGTCTATTAAGGTTCCCGACTATGGCGAAGTTACAGGAGATGTTGCCTTTGGCGGAAACTGGTACTTTTATGTGAATGCAAAAGATGTTGGCACACGAGTGAGGCCCGAGAATATTGACGATTTGATTAGAGCCGGGATAGCCATAAAAAATGAGTTCAATAAGAAATTTGATCTGGTTCATCCCACAAATTCTAACATAGCAAAGAAACTGGTGGGTGTTTCCCTTGTAGACTCACCTCTCAAGAATCAAAATGCAGATCAGAACAACATGGTTGTCGAAAGTGAGAAGTTTTTTGATAGGTCCCCCTGTGGCACAGGAACATCTGGCCGAATGGCTATTCTGTTTGCCAAAAACAAACTGGCTCTTAACGAGGATTTTATAAATGAGAGTATTTCAGGCGCAACATTCACTGGGAGGCTAATTGGAAAAACCAGGGTTGGTGAGCATGAGGCAGTTGTACCTAAAATTACGGGAAGTGCTTATATCACCGGATTTAGTCACTTCGTCCTGGATCCACGTGATCCTTTTGGATCAGGAGGTTTTTTGGTTGGCCAAAAATCCTAAGCTGCGATTGCCAGAGAAAGAGGGAAGAAAACGTGCCTGCAAAAAGAGCTGATGAGCCTTTCTTTCAAGATCTTGTGAGAAGGTACCCAGAAAACAACTGGAGGTAAAAATGGAAGAGGTGAAAAAATTTCCAGGAATTGTGCCACCGGTAATTACTGTGTTCGATTCTGAAGGAAAAATTGATGAGGAGAAAACGAAAAGATTTATCCAGCATTTGATAGATGAGGGTGTTCATGGAATCTTTGCTGCCGGAAGTACAGGCGAGTATTCCCTGATGAGCATGCAGCAGAGAAAGAAGATAATAGATATAGGAGTGGAAGCCACTGAAGGAAAAGTGCCACTATTTGCAGGTACAGGCCACAATAGCACAAAAATTGCTATTGAGCTTACCGGGTATGCACAAGGTGCTGGAGCAGATGGTGCTTTAGTTTCCCTTCCCCATTATCCTAAAGCAAGCCAGGAAGGAATGTATGAACATTATAGACGAGTGGCTGAGGCAGTCGACATTCCAGTCTTTGTTTACAACTGGCCCGGACAATACGGACTTGACATAGAACCAGAAACTGTAGCACATCTCGCTGAAGATGGATATATTCAAGGAATAAAGGACTCACACGCTGATATAGACCACACAGGAGAGATCATTCACTTAACCGAGGGGAAGATTACAGTCTGGACAGGATTTGAAAGCAAGATTTTACCGGCCCTCTGTCTGGGTGCAGATGGAAGCGTATGCACCATTGGTAATATCATACCGAGAGAGGTAGTCCAGATATACAATCTATTTCAAGAAGGAAGAATAAAAGAAGCCGGAAAAAAACAACTCTCCATATTTGGACTTGCTGATGTTCTATTTAGTAGGCATGATATGCAGCCCCTCAAGGAAGGTATCAAGATGTTAGGATACGATGTAGGAGATGCACTGATGCCTGCAACTAAAGTATCCCGCGATCTAAAGGAAGAAATAAGAGAAGAACTTAGAAAGCTAGGAAAGCTAGAATAGCCTCTTGAGGGAGGGTGTAGACTTTCATACGTGTGATGAGATAGACCTTTCTAACCCTTTGTGGAGGAAGTAAGGCGTACCAGGCTACCAATAGGCTGGGAAGAGTGGAAGGGTGGTTAGGACAGGGATAAAAGTCCTACAGCAAGAAAAGAGGGCGGTGAAGTTTTTGGCCAGAGGGGTGATATTACCGGAGGACTGATAGCATGAGAGCTGACGAGCCTAGTAACCAATACTTCAAGGGCGCTGAATCTTCCTATCGAAGAGCCATTTACAAGGCCACGGGCTACACTGATGAAGATCTATCCAAACCTTCGATTGGAGTGGCAAATACATGGAGTGAGGCATCTCCAGGTCACGCTCACTTCAGGCAGGTTGCTGAGCAGGTCAAAGCGGGAATATGGCAAAATGGTGGAACTCCTTTTGAATTCGGAACCTTTGCCACGTGTGGAAATATTGCCATAGGTACAGAGAATTTGAAGTATGAATTGGTCATAAGAGATGTCCTTGCAGCATCTATTGAAATAATGGCAAAGGTGCATTTGTTTGATGGTCTTGTATTACTTTCTTCCTGCGACAACATAATCCCTGGAGAAATAATGGCTGCCGAAAGACTGAACATTCCGTCAATAATTGTGACTGGCGGACCAATGTATCCTGGCAGGTATAAAGGAGAGACTCTTGTTATGCCAGATATAAACGAAGCTGTAGCTGCTCTAGGCTCAGGGAAGGCATACGAAGAAGATATCCTTGCAAGGGAAAATTATGTGTGTCCCGGTCCCGGGGCTTGTCCTGTCCTCGGGACAGCAAATACCATGCAGATCCTCACCGAGGCATTAGGTATGTCTCTTTCGGGAAGTTCTACTGCCCCTGCCCAGTCTTCGGAGAGACTCCGAATCGCCAAAAGATCTGGCAGAAGAATAGTTGATCTCGTCAGAGAAAAAAGAAAACCCTCCCAGATCATAACAGAGAATTCATTAAGAAATGCTACTATGGTAGATATAGCTATAGGTGGCTCTACAAATGCTATTCTTCATATCCTCACCTTTGCTAATGAACTTGGAATTGATTTCAATTTTGAAATATTTGATGAATACAGCAGGAAAATCCCCTGTATCTG
>CAYYHL010000123.1:0-5679 GCA_964471775.1 uncultured Clostridia bacterium | reverse complement strand
GTTGCTTCTCTGGTTCATGGAGACATCCCGGTTCTACCAAAATATGCTGTCTGCACCGAGTGCAAGACGAACGAGAATACCTGTCTCTTACTGGAGAAAGGTGAGCTTTGCCTGGGACCAATAACAGTTGCTGGCTGCAGCGCACGCTGCCTTCGCTATGGCATACCATGTAGTGGCTGCCGGGGTCCGGTGGAAGAAGCCAATATCGCCTCTGAGGTAGACATATTGAAGGAAAAAGGATTCACTTTGGAAGATATACACAATCGACTGCGTACTTTTTCTACCCCCGCCGAAGTTCTGCAAACGTATTTTGCTGAAAGGTGAAGAAAATGAAAAAATCAGTCGTGGTTGATCATCTCTGTAGAGTTGAAGGTCACGCAGGAATCAGTGTAGCTATTGAAGGTAGAAGAGTGGCCAGGGTTGAGATGAATACCTTTGAAGGAACAAGATTCCTGGAAGCTTTAGTTGTGGGAAGACTATATAATGAAGTACCACCCATACTCTCACGTATCTGTGCCATATGCTCTGCTGTTCATACCGTGACCTCTCTTATGGCCGTAGAGGATGCTTTTGATACCAGAATCAGCTCTCAGGTAAAGCTCTTAAGGGAGCTTTTGGTCCAGGGAGGAAATATTGAAAGTCATGCCTTGCATTTATTTTGTTTGGCCGTTCCCGATTTTCTCGGTTATAGCGGGGCTTTCACTTTGGCCGGTGACCATCCCCAGGAAGTGAAGACGGGACTCAGGTTGAAAAAGCTGGGTAACACTGTTCAGGAAATGGTTGGAGGTCGAGCTGTCCATCCAGTCAATGCTGTTTTGGGTGGGTTTGGCCTGGTTCCTACCAGGGAGACTCTCCTCAAACTGAAGGAAGAGTTACTACAGGGGCTTGAGGAGGCTCTGGCTGCCATTGAGTTTATAGCCGGTTTAGAGATCCCAGATTTCTGCCAATCCCCCACTGTCTACGCAGCATTGGATTCCTCAGGGAAAGAATACAGTCTCTTTGGAGATAGAATTACTTTTTCCAGTGGAGCCTCAAAGGAGATTAAGTCGTATAAAGAGGTTTGCAACGAGACAGTTGTTCCGCACTCCCATGCGAAACACAGTCGTTTTGAAGCCAAACCATTTATGGTTGGTGCCCTGGCCAGGGTAATGATCAATGGCCGCAAATTGGATTTCGAAGCGAGAAACACAAAAGAGAAACTTGGCCTCGATTCACCCTCGGACAACATACTTCACAATAACACCGCTCAGGCCGTTGAACTAATTTACTCCATAGAAAGATCTATCCGAATCATTGACGAGTTAGTTGAAAGAGGAATAGAAGATGAGAAACCGGTTAAGATTAGACCCAAGGGTGCTCAGGGGACGGCCGCGGTTGAGGCCCCCAGAGGGACACTTTATCATAGTTATACTTTCGATAACCAAGGCAGGGTAACCATAGCTGATGTCGTCACTCCGACTGCTCAAAATCTAGCCAATATAGAGAAGGATTTTCGAGCTTCAGCCGAGCGCCTAATTGACGAGGGAGAGGATAGTCTGCAGGCAAAGTTGGAAATGGTAGCCAGGGCCTACGATCCTTGCATCTCCTGTTCTGTTCATGTGATGAGACCCAAGATTGCTAGGACCTGAGAGAGCGCGGCTGCATTTAGGGTTAAGCAATCTGTAACTTCTGATGTTCATGACCCCTTTCCTCAGGATAAATAAGCGTGAGCCGTATGAGCATAAATAAGCGCGAACTGCTAGAAAAGCTAACTAAGGAAGATTCATTCAGAAGCCTGGCTCCGGAAGAGATTAGATTATACCTGCTTCTCATAATCCTTGGCGATGAGGTAAAGGGTGAAGGAAGGATCAGTTCAAAGGTTCTTACGGAATATCTGGGAAGCAATTTCCTCAAGAATCAACTAGAAAAAGCAGTCCATGATCTGGAAAACCTTCACCTCGCCAAGCTAAGCATTTCATCTCCAGGATCCCAGATAGAGTTTGAACTCCTGACAGAATAGAAGTTGGAATCGAAGAGTAGAACTAGTCCCGGAACCGAATTGGTCTTTTTGTTTGATCGAGAAGCTGGTGCCAAATTCGCCCAACCCTCGTCTTATCCTTCCCTCAAGAAAACTCCACTGTCATCTTGACTAATTCTCTTATCTCCTCTACAGGCTCACCCTGGTAGGGACTTCCTGACTCATGTACGCACTGAGATTGACTTTCTTCCTTTGTCTCGATATAATAATGGTCTGGGGAGGAAATATGTTCAGCTTCCGAATACGGGGTAGCAATTTAGGCATAGACCTCGGGACTTCCAACACTTTGGTGTATGTCAAAGGGAAGGGGGTGGTTCTCGATATACCTTCCGTAATGGCTGTGTCACGCAAAGACGGAAGAATCCTGGCCATAGGTACCAAAGCCAAGGAGATGGTGGGCAAGACCCCCCAGAACATTATTGCGGTGAGGCCTATGAACGATGGGGTTATCGCAGATTTTGACATTGCCCAGAAGATGGTACGATATTTTATTGACCAGGTTCAGCCCTATCGTTTCCTTGTAGGACCAAAGCTCATTATTGGGGTTCCTTTTCAGGCCACCAAAGTGGAGAAGAGAGCGGTGGTGGAAATCGCGACGCAAATAGGAGCCCGTAGAGTCCATCTAGTAGCTGAGCCAGTAGCGGCTGTTATCGGAGCAAATTTGCCCATCTCTGAAGCTTTGGGGAATTTCATTGTTGACATAGGAGGAGGCACCAGCGAGGCTGCCATAACCTCCCTCAATGGCCTGGTCGTTGGCCGATTGAGCCGAGTTGCTGGGGATGAAATGGATGAGGCGGTGATACGGCACCTGAGAAATCATCATAGCTTGGTTGTTGGAGAGCAAATGGCGGAGCGAATAAAGATAGAAATAGGCTGTGTCTGTGTGCCTGCCCAGAATGAGAAGATGAAGGTACGGGGCAGGGATCTGAATACTGGCTTCCCTCACGAGATAGAGATTGATTCGGAGGAGGTAAGCAGTATCTTTTCTCCAGTTGTGGACACCATTTGTGAGATGATCGAGGCTACTTTAGAAGAGAGCCCGCCGGAACTCTCCGGAGATATCATGGAAAGAGGAATATGTCTCACCGGGGGAGGCGCCTGTCTTAGAGGGCTGGATAAGTATATATCCCAGAGAACCGGACTTTCGGTTCTTTTGGCGGAAAAGCCTCTGCTTTGTGTGGTTATGGGGGTGGGGAAGCTCCTGGAGGATCGGCACCTCCTATCTGCAGTGGAGATAACTCCGTCATCAAAACACTGACCTTTCCTTCTTGTGCATCAGTATAGGTACACCTGGGAGGGCCTTTCCCTATAAAAAAAGCCACCGCCTGTGCTTCCTGATTGTCAAGAGAAAAAGTGTCCGCTTTCTGATAAACAAGGCTCTTTCTCGCCCAAAAGGCTGAAAAGAAGTCTTGTTAGAGCGACGGAAGGTCAAGGTTGAAGGTCCATTTCAAGATGGCTTACTTGATAGGATTTCTTATCCTATCTTTTGTTTTAATGCTGGTTTCAGGCTTCGAAGGGGGACTTTCGACCCGGACTGTTAGAGAGAAGATATATCTACCTGTTGGCGGCTTGCACTCAGCCAGACTTCACCTCCAGAGTTGGTTCACTGCACTTCTGGGGAGCCTCCAGGAAAACGAGAAGCTTCGGGAGGAGAATCGCCTGCTGAAAAGAGAGCTGGCTGAGTCGGGATTCCGAGAAAAAAGCTACTACCAGGAGATTGTCGCCTCCAACCAGCGTCTAAAAAGAATGCTGGGCTTCAAGCAGGAGCGCACCCACCAGCTTCTGCCTGCAGAGGTCACTGCCTACCCTCCCCGTAGTTTCTTCAAAGTTGTCTTTATTAGCAAAGGAGAAAGGGAGGGGATGAAGAGGAATATGGTGGTGGTCAACGCTGAGGGTTTGGTGGGCAGGATAATCGAGGCTCATCCCCATCAGTCCAAAGTTCTGACTATCCTGGATGAGCGAAGCAAAGTAGGGGTGATAGACCAAAGAACCAGAGATTTGGCAATTCTCAAAGGAAAAGGGCTGGAGGGGGTATGTGAGCTCCAGTACCTTCTGAAGAAGGCCCCCATCGAGGTTGGCGATGGGGTGGTAACCTCGGGGGTGGGAGGCCTCTTTCCTAAGGGTGTCCTGGTAGGAACCATCTCCCATATAAGGGAGAATCCTCATCGGCTATTTCTGGAGGTGGAGGTTACCCCAACGGTGAATTTCGGGAGATTGGAGGAACTTTTCGTCATTAAAGAATGAAGAAGTTAGCTGTTTTTGCCATTTTAACTACGGTTGCGTTCGTCATCCAGGTGGCTGTGGTAGCGGGAGGGGGGAAATGGGGAAGGCCGGATTTCCTTCTCATCCTGGTGGTCCTCTGGGGATGGGAAAGGAGCTGGAAAGAGGGACTTTTAGTTGGCTTTGCTATTGGTCTCATCAATGATATATTCTTTTCCCCGCTGTTGGGCCTCAATGCTTTTAGTCTCAGCTTGATAGGGTATCTTAGTGGGGAAATTCGGGAGAGGGTCTATCAGCGAAATGTGGTTCTTCTTCTCGTGACTATGGGGATCTGTTCTCTTTTGGATGGATTCACCCTCTCTTTGTTGTCTTTCCTCTTCCGTTTGTCCTCTCTTGTCATCGATAGGTTAACCTATCTCGTCCTCCTTACGGCTTTGTATAACTGCGGGCTAGCTTTCCTGATCTTTTTGGCAAGAGGCTTGTGGAGAGGCAAAGTGTACTAATCACCTATGACTTTAGGTACCTGAATATGGGACCTTTTCTTTTGGGGAGCATTTAAGAGAGCCTCTCTTTCTGACAGGGATTCTCTCAGTTCATCTTCCCGAAACACGTTGGTGAGAGGAAGAACATGGGAAGTAAAAGGAAGATTGCTGGTATCCAGCTCTTTTAGCTTATCTACCCAGGTCAGGATTTCTCCCAGCTGCCGGGTGAATTTTTCCTCTTCCTCCTCACTTAACTCAAGTCGAGCCAGATGGGCAATATATCTTACCTGCTGCCTGTCAATAGTTCCTTTCATTTTTTGAGTTCCCCCAGAGTTTCTTTGTAGGGAGGCCTGAAAATTTGCCTCTCCGTGACTATGGCCGTGATGTAGTGGGCAGGAGTGATATCAAAAGCGGGATTATAAACCTTCACTCCATTCGGGGCAACTCTTTTTCCCGCAAAGTGCGTGACCTCCCGGGAATCTCTCCCTTCAATAGGAATCATGCTGCCTGAAAGAATCTGGAGGTCAATACTGGAAATGGGGCATACCACATAGAAGGGAATCTCGTTTTCCTTGGCCAGTACAGCCAGGGTATAGGTTCCTATCTTGTTGGCAACATCACCATTGGCGGCCACTCTATCTGCTCCTACCAGGACTTTATCTATCTTCCCTCGCTGCATGAGATCCCCTGCCATGTTGTCACAGATGAGCGTGACTTCCACCCCCCCCTGCAGGAGTTCCCATGTGGTTAATCTAGCTCCTTGTAGAAGAGGGCGGGTCTCATCGGCGTAAACCGTGACTTTCTTCCCTTCTTCTTTGGCCCGATAGATAACTCCCAGCGCTGTGCCGTAATCAGCGGTGGCCAGTGCTCCGGCGTTACAATGAGTAAGGACTCTATCTCCATCCTTAAGAAGATAAGCTCCTTTTTTTGCCATTTGGCGGCTGCGAATCCTATCCTCTT
>CAYYHL010000122.1:0-5682 GCA_964471775.1 uncultured Clostridia bacterium | reverse complement strand
TCGCAGGACCGACTTGCCCCCATTAATTGTACCACTTTCTAGGTTGGAGTCACGGGCGTGACTACCTTGGGCGTTGGAGAAGACTTTGACTCACCATAAGTGTTTTTGGGGAAATGTCTCTGAATAGGTCAAGGTGGGTCGTATTTCTTTCGCTTTTCGCACAAAGGGTTTTTGTCGCAGTCGTGCTATACGAGATTGGACTAGAGATCGCAATCACTCTTGATGTGTAGCACCATGCATTATGATTTCTTGGTATTCTCTGAGAATGATCAATTCCTGAATGAAGGAGAGTGAGTGTGGAGATTCCTGTTTCGTGTGAGCGTTCCCTCACAAGATTGGGGGGGTCAATCCAGGCCAAATCTCAGAACTTGTCAATCTGGGTTTGGGGGGCTCTGGTGGAGAGTACTTTCTTATGTTGTGGTCGCAATATGACATATGGTTTTGAGCTGATAGAATCCTTGGTTAGAGCTTGATCGCGTGAGGAGTGAGGATCATCTGCAAATGAACCACCTCAACCATCCAATACTTGGGTGACACGCTGGACTCAAAAACCAAAAAAGGGAAGTTCTAAGAGTAGGTCCAGAAGCGGCAAACCTAATTCAGAGAATCCTTCCAGCTGATTTTCTTTCCCCGCCAATTTGTATGAATTTGTATCTCACATGGGCATTATATGGACACAAAAATCTAGTCCCTTTTCTTCAGGTAACGACTAACGCGAAAAGGGAGATTTCTGTCGACTAGAGGGCAGCCAAAGGAACTCTCCAACAGACCATCCCACAGCTCAAAAACTGCCCAAAACCTAGACTGCACCTTTAGTCCATTCTGTGAACCTCCACACTCAACCCAATCCCAAATTCTCAAGCTAATTTTGACGCACAGCAGAAATTTTACTTCTGAGAAGTTGACACTTACGAGGGGAGTTCAAGAACTCAATTGATGGAAGCAAAATTAGGTCGACTCATACTGATCTTTGAAATTAGTGCTTCACGCACTAGCTCACAAAGCAAACAGGGTGGTCTTATGATCTCGGCTCAAGATTCGATAGGTTCCACGGTATAATTGATATTTACTCTTCAGAAAGAGATAGAGATCCCTAAATGTTTTTCTACCAGGGAATCGACCTAGGATGGGTGGGATAATCTTTCCTCGGCGGAAGCTCAGTACCTGCGGCAGGAGTAGCTAGTTTTTGGTGATGGTTACCGTTGGACAGCTAAAGGCACAGGGAAGGTTCTCTAGGGAGCCGTCTGAACCCCGAGACGCCGGCTTTTTCTTCCAGGAAAGATAAGGTGAACCCACATGCTGAAGCAGGGTCCAATCCACTCTCAGACCAAGGATAATGGAAAACCCCAACTGCTGTGGAGCTCTCAATCCAGCACCGGCTAGGGCGTGAGCTTTGATATAAGAAAATAATTACACGGAGGCGGAAATGAGTAAGAAAGTTAGGGTAGGGGTGGTATTAGTAGTAGGGTTGCTATTTGCAGGAATGGTGGCGAGTGGCGCTTTCGGGGCCAAGAAGCTGTCTCTTTTAACGGAAGAGGCATCACCCGAAGCTATGGACATTATGGACAGAACCATTAAGGCTTATCAGGCCAAGCATCCTGATGTTCAGATCATTCCAGAATATATCACCTGGGATGAGTTCTACCCGAGGATGATGGTCTCCATAGCTGCAGGGAATCCACCTGAGATCATCAAAACAGACGTTAACGAAACCAACGAGCTGGTAGTCAAGGGATGGCTTCTGCCCATGACGGATGTCATTGATCGGTTTGGAGCAGAGGACTTCATGGGATATTCTCGCTGTGTTATTGATGGCAAGGATTGGACTCTACCGGTAGAATACGGCTCGGATGTACTCTACTATCGCAAGGACTGGTTCACCAGAGCAGGCCTGGAGGCACCCAAGAGCTGGAAAAATTGGTTAGAAGCTGCTAGTGCTTTAACTGAGGATGTTGACGGCGATGGAAGAATAGACAGGTGGGGGCAGATTGTACCCATGAAGAGAGCCCGTTGCATCTCCGAGTTTTTCTTGAACCTCCTGTGGGGAAACGATGCCACTGTCATGGCTGAGGAAGAATATGAAGAGCTGGGGCTGGAAGACATTACTCTAGAGGATCCTAAAACCAAGGAAGCTTTGGTCTTCCTGAAAAAGCTCTATCATTACTCTCCTCCGGGAGCTCCTACCTATTCCTGGACGGAAATGCGAAATGTTTACTATACTGGTAAGGTAGCTATGACAATGTACGAGGGTCGGGTACTTCATGAAACTCGTACATATGCACCGGAGATTGCCGCTGTCACCCGAGCTGTCTTTGTCCCTACTCCCACTGGAGAACCCGGACGCACTGCTGCCTCAGTAGGTGGTTATGTGGTGAGTAAAGGATGCAGGTACCCCGAAGAAGCCAAAGACTTCATTGCGTTTATGGGCACTGGCAAATGGTTTGTAGAGTTTCTGCATTCGGTACCTGGCCACTACATCCCACCGATGAAGAGCGTGGTCCGGTCAGATGAGTACTGGGATCATCCCGTATTCAAGAAATACGGAGACATTATCAAGACTTTGATCGGAGCTAACGAAAGAGGAATTCCCCTCAACAGAGAGTGGCCTACCCCCAACCCGGTTACCTCAGAGGTCATTGGAGGACTGGTGCTTACCGACATGATTCAGTACTACGTTGTCAAAGGAACCCCTATTGATGAAGCGCTGAGTAAGTGCATCGAGGTGATCAAAGAGCACATACCCGGATAGGTGAGTAGGCTGAGGGGGAGGAAGGATTGATTTCTCATCAAAACCTTCCTCTTCCTTTGCAGAATAGAAGGGGTTAGACCAAATAAAGAGAAAAACAAGAAGTCCTCGGATGACGAGACGAGGTTTTTCGTTGGAATCTCAGGACCGACGGTTAGGAATTATTCTCATATTGCCTATAGTGGTTCTAATGGCAGGATTTATCGCCTACCCCTTCGTTTATAATTTTTGGCTTGCCTTTAATAGCAAACATCTACTCTCCCCCAGCATGAATTTTATCGGTCTAAGGAATTTCTTTGTGCTAGTGGCAAAGTCAGAATTTTGGCTTTCTTTGAAAAATCAAATCGTCTGGGCATCGGCTACTGTTGGCCTACAGCTAGTTCTAGGTATAGGTACGGCCTTGCTTCTGAATACGGAGTTTCGGGGCGGATCACTAGCTCGAGCGCTGATTCTTATCCCCTATGTAACCTCCCCGGTGGTAGTGGCTCTGGTATGGAAGTGGATGTTAAATGATGTCAATGGAATAATCAACTGTTTCCTTATGACCATGGGGATTATCAAATCACCTATTACCTGGCTAGGTCTGGAGAGGTGGGCTATGCCTACCATTATTTTTATCGCTGCGTGGGAGTGGTTTCCTTTTGTCACCATCTGCGTTCTTTCTCGATTGCAAACCATTCCCCAGGATATCTATGAAGCCGCCAGAGTGGACGGAAGCACCAGCTGGCAGAGTTTCGTACATATCACTCTTCCCCAATTAAGTTCTGTTCTGTTTATTACCATCCTGCTTCGAGGCATCTGGATGTTCAATAAATTCGACATTATCTGGCTCCTTACCGGAGGAGGACCGGTGAGAGCCACGCAAACCCTCACCATTCTCAGTTATTTCCAAATTTTCAGCTCTTTTAAGGTAGGCCTGGGAGCAGCTACCAATACATTTCTTTTCTTGTTTATGACCGGGGCGGCCATTATCTACTTTAATGTCTATAAGGTGAGTGAGGAAGTCTGATGTATGGGAAGTGGCGGACAGCTAAGAAATTCTCGCTCTACTTTGCCGTAGTCATTACCATGCTTCTTGTTATCTTTCCCTTTATCTGGATGGTATTAACTTCCATTAAACCAGCCGAGACCATCTTCGACATGCCTCCGGAGATCCTAACCCGCCACCCCACTCTGGTTCATTACCAAAGACTCTTCCAGGTAACCCGCTTCTTCACCTATCTTAAGAACAGCCTCATTGTTAGTCTCTCGGTAGTGGGTGTAACCATACTTATGTCTACCCTGGGTGCCTATAGTGTAACTCGATTCCGATACCGAGGACGAAGAGCGATGGCTTACTCATCTCTGTTTACCTATATGTTTCCCCCCATACTTTTGGCTGTCCCCTTATTTGTTATTATGTCACGCCTGAAACTAAGTAATACTTACTATGGTTTAATCATAGCTCTTCTTACTCGCACTCTTCCCTTTTGCCTGTGGCTTTTATGGGGATTTTTCAAAAGCATTCCTCTGGAGCTGGAAGAAGCTGCCATGACAGACGGGGCCAGTAGATTGCAAGCATTTTGGAAGATTGTTCTACCCCTGGCCCTTCCTGGCATATCTGCTGCCGCCACCTTTGCTTTCATCCTCGCTTGGAACAACTACACCTATGCCTTTATTCTTATGACCTCCGAGGAGATGAAGGTTCTAACGGTGGGAATGGCCCGCTTTGCTGCCGCCAAAGGTGTCGAATGGGGCCTGATCATGAGTTCCACCTTCCTCTTTGTCATACCCGCCCTTCTCTTCCTGGGATTGGTGCAGCGAAGTCTGATTAAAGGCTGGGGAGCCGGTGGAGTAAAGGGATAAAACCGTAGCCGTCAAGATCAATAACTCTCGTGCCCAGATACTCACCAAGTTCACCCTCTACGGCCCTATTTTGAACCAATCTGACATAGCTGCGGCCCATCTTCACAATCAAGCCATCTTGCCTCAAGTAACCAAGGGCAAAAACAACTCTCAAAATAGGTTTCTTTGACAGCTCTCACTTTTGAGCCAGGATAGCACCAACCGAAAACTCATGAAGGAGGAGAAAGGATGAACAAAGCTCAGTTGGTGGAAGAAGTAGTAAGTCAGACAGGGCTAACAAAGAGAGCATCTGGCGAAGCGGTTGATGCAATAACCTCTGTTATTACCGATGCCTTGGTTAGAGGAGAAAAAGTCACTTTAGTTGGGTTCGGTAGTTTTCGGGTTGTCACCAGGAAAGTAGGGGCAGGAAGGAATCCTCAAACAGGAGATGAGATACAGATCCCAGCTAAAAAAGTCCCCAGGTTCAGACCGGGGAAGGGTTTGAGAGAAAAGCGGAGTGAAGGGAGGTGATCTGAATGGCACATTACCACACAACACACTGGCCATCAACGAGAATGGTCGTTGCCGCAGCTAGATTGATAGGACTAGCACAGAAAGAAAACCCCAAAGAACCTTTTCCGTTCCTAGTGGCTTCTCTCTTCTTGTCATTTGCAGCTATCGAGACCAGGGTAAACGAGCTGATTCACCACAGATTGAAGCAGGGAATCAACCCTGTGATTGGGAGCTATATTGCAGAAAGACTGAAGAGATGGCCCTATCCATCCCTTGAAGACAAGATAGTGTATTTCGGGTATTTCTTGAAAAAAGAATTCATGGAAACTTTGAAAGAATATGAAGCCTCCAAGAAAAGGAAGGAACTCCTTTCAACAAATTATCTAAATACTCTGGAGGAGGAGGTGAAGGAAAATGACCGCTACGAGAGTTGAGGAAATGTGTCGAAGGCTAAAGCCAATCTTGGGAGATAGAGCAGATACCTTGTGGGTTGCTTACTTAACGGAAGACTACGAGGGAAGAAAAGAGATAGAGAACATGCTGCAGATTCTCTATCTTAGGAGCCTAAATGAAAGTGTGGACACTGAGAAAATACTACT
>CAYYHL010000121.1:0-5748 GCA_964471775.1 uncultured Clostridia bacterium | reverse complement strand
AGATCGAGGATTCGGGCAGCTATTTCTCCCTTTAAGGGAAAACCGGTCTCACTTTCGATGGCATTCAGGTCAACCAACAAAAGGTGGGTATCAGTTCCTCCATAGGCTATTTTTAGCCCCTTTTTTGCCAGGGATGACGCTAATGCTTTGGCATTTTCAACGATTCTCTCCTGGAGCTTCTTGAATTCCCCCGTACCAGCAATCTTGAATGTTACTGCCATAGCTGCCATTTTGTTGATATGGGGACCCCCCTGTTCGCCGGGAAACACAGCCTGATCTATTAGCTCAGCTTTTTCTCTTCTTGTAGTTAAGATAACCGCTCCACGGGGACCACAGAGAGTCTTGTGAGTGGTGAAGCTAATGGCATCAGCAAAGCCCACTGGATTGGGATACACTCCGGCAACCACCATTCCCGCAACATGGGCAATATCAGCAAGGAGAAGTGCCCCTGCACTATCAGCAATCTCCCTGAACTTTTTCCAATCAACACTCCAGGGATAAGCACTGTAACCCGCAACTATTATCTCAGGTCTATGTTGGGAAGCAAGGTCTTTAATAGTATCGTAGTCGAGTTTCCCATCCGCTGGGTCTGGTTCATAGGAGATGACATTGTAGTATTTGCCTGAGCGGTTGAATTCGCTGCCGTGGGTGAGATGCCCCCCATGGGATAGCGACATTCCCATAATTGTATCGCCGGGTTCAAGAAAGGCCGCGTAAACAGCATTATTTGCTGCAGCCCCTGACAAGGGCTGAACATTAACAAAAATCTTATCGGCACTCACTCTGTCCGTGGCAAATAACTGAGCTACCCTTCTTTGAGCTAGGGCTTCCACAAAGTCAGCATATTCCACTCCTTTGTAAAAACGTCTATCGGAATAACGTCTGTAGTGGGCAAGCTGATAATCAAAATCAAGCAGTGTTTTTTCATCATTTTCTTCACTCATTCTTGAGGAAGGGTATCCTTCGGCATAAAGGTTAGAGAAGGGGGAGCCGAGAGCCTCTCGAATCGGTTTGGGGCATATACTTTCCGAAGGTATGAGAATAAGCTTTTGCGTCTGTCGGGATGTCTCAAAATCAATAATAGTATCTAGGTCATGATCTACGCTGGAAAGAGGTGCCTGAAGGTAGTGTGAGTAACCCCTGCCTTTTGCCTTGACTCTTTTTTCTGAGAAAAGCTCTTCTTTTTCTTCCATTTTATTAGCTCTCTTAGTTCATTTTACGTAGCTTTCAATTGATCAACTACTTCTCTACAGCCTTCTTAATTCTTCTCAGTCCCTCCAGTATCTCTTTTTTAGAGGTTGCGTAGGATAATCTTATGTATTCATCTTTTTCTTCCTCATTTCTAGACCCAAAGCAGCTCCTACCCAGCACTGCCACATTTGCCTCATACAGCAGATATTCCTGAAGCTTTTTTGAATCCCGAAGATTAAGATTCTGGCAGACTTCTGTCACGTTAGGATAGACATAGAAAGCCCCCTTTGGGTTAACACACCCTATTCCTTTGATTTCATTCAATCCTTCCCAGATGACATCACGCCTTTCTTTGAACTCTCCTACCATAGCTAAGGAGGCGTCCTGCGGACCTTCCAGAGCTGCAACTCCCGCATGTTGAATAAAAGTGTTGGTACAGGAGTTGACATTAGTCTCGATTCTGGTGAGATCCTGCGCTAAGTCTTTTCTCATGACTCCATACCCTAATCTCCATCCAGTCATGGCATAGGTTTTTGAAAACCCGTCTATTAAAATCGTTCTTTCCTTCATTCCCGGAATGGAAGCTATGCTTTTAAACTCGGTATCGTAAATAATCTGGGAGTAGACCTCATCCGAGAGGACCCAGATATCTTTTTCTTTGGCTATTTTCGCAACTGCCTCGAGATCATCCTCGGTCAAGATACCTCCGGTAGGGTTATGGGGAGAGTTGATAATGATCATTTTGGTTTTGTCCGTTATGCGTGCCTCGAGGTCCTCGAGGTCAAAACTGAATTCTTTTTCTTCTAGCAGAGGAAGGGGGACAGGTTTTGCTCCCACAAAATTTATGAACGATTCATAAATTGGGAAACCTGGATTGGGATATATTACCTCATCTCCCGCGTTGACACAGGCAAGAATGCCATAAGCAATGATTGGTTTTGCTCCTGGGGTAATCACAACCTCTTCAGGGTCTACCTCTATGCGTCTGGTCTTAGAAATATATTGGGCAATCACCTCTCTCAAAGGAAGGATCCCAGCCGAGGGAGAATAGTGAGTATATCCATCCTTGAGGGCCCTTATCCCTGCATCTTTAATATTCTCTGGGGTATCAAAATCAGGCTCCCCGATACAAAAGCTTACGATTTCTTTACCCTGTCGCTTTAGCTCATTTACCTCTGCCAAGACTTCGAAAGCAGTCTCAGTCCCTAATCTTTCCATCCTTTTTGCTTTCCTCATATTTCACCCCTTTGATAAAAATATATTGAAAATATTAGAACCATATCTTTACCATATCAAAAAATATGTCAAACCCTCTCGGGAGTTACCCAGGGGTCCGATAGCTTTCTTGTCTTCTTCTCCTCATAACTGAGCTTTTATTCTCTCTATAAAGGACTCGCTGTGGGCAGCTAGCATGCTGGCAGCTGTCTCATTATCTCTTTTCTTGATGGCAGCGATTAGTCTCTGAAAATCGCCTTTAAAGCTATATACGAAGGATTTATCTTTGGGCAGAATCCATAGCCTCAAGACTCTATCCCTCAGAGCCTGCAAGACTTCACAAAGCACCTGGTTATGGGTGGCCATATTTACCAAATCATGGAATTTACAATCTAGTTTTATTACTTCCTTCTCGTCTAAGTCACCCTTAAAGTTATCAAGAAAGTTTGTCATTTTCTCTATTTCACCTTTTGTTGCTCTTTCAGCCGCCAATCTTCCTGCCATTCTCACCAAGGGTCTTCGTACCTCCATAACATCCACAAGGTGGTGAAATTCAACAGAGCTAACATAAGCTCCACTGTATGGGACTATTTCAACCAAACCCTCAGCATCAAGACGAATTAGAAGCTCTCTTAGAGGGGTTCTTCCTATATCAAATTCATCCATGAGTTTTTTTTCCTTTAGTATCTGGCCCGGTTTGTAGTCAGCTAAAACTATTTTCTCCCTTAAGATGGAGTAGAGAGTGTTCTTATTCAAAGTCTTTTCTTCCTTTTGGTTTTTCCGAAGCTGACCTTAGTCGGATGAGCCTCTGATATTCATTTTGCATACTATTAATATATCTATTCCTTTTTTTGTCAAGGCCTCACGGTAAGTGAGGCCTTGACATCGCTATCCACCTTATTCTTTAAAGAGGATAGGGAGACCTGTTAACATAAACAGCATCCCGGACTTCGAGGAATATCCTGGGGAAGCGATAAGGGGGGCGCGGGTAATGGAGACGCTCCTCATATCATGGAGTGCCCGCCGTCAACGATCAGGCCCTGACCGGTCATCCAGTCGGAATCGCTAGAGGCGAGATAAAGGGCAGCGCCTGCGGTATCCTCAGGTTTGCCCAATCTGCCCAAAGGAAAACGAGCCACAACCTGTTTTCTCCAGGCGGGGTCAGCCAGGTTCTTCCTGGTCATATCTGTCTCGGTTGTGCCAGGCAAGATTGCATTGACATTGACTCCATAGGGTGCTAACTCGGCAGCCAGGCACCGCACAAATGATAAGACGGCCCCCTTCGAGCTACCGTAGGCTACGAGATTTGCAAAACCTACTATTGCTGAGTCCGAAGCCACCATAAGTATCTTTCCTTTTCTTTTTTTGATCATTTCTTTGGCTACCGCCCGAGCACACAGAAAATAGCCCTTAACGTTGATATTGAAAACCCTTTCCCACTCGTCTTCTGTAGTATCTATGAAGGGTTTCTTAAGAAGAATCCCAGCATTATTGACCAGGATATCGATCTTACCGAATCTATGAAGAACAGTCTCTACCATTGAGTCTACTTCGCCGCGTCTTGTCACATCAGTCTTGATTGCGAAAGCTTTGCCTCTATGCGTCTTTATTTCATTGATGGCAGAGTTAGCAGAAGCATTGTCGGCAATGACGATGTCGGCACCTTCCTTCGCAAAGCGATTTGCTATGGTTCTACCCATACCTCTACTAGCAGCTCCGGTTATTATGGCGACCTTACCTGCTAATTTCATATCGGTCTCCTTGGTTAATCTTGTACAGCTCGCAAATTCGACTTGCAGTTAAGTTTTGAACTGACTAAGAGTGCCGATTCTCCCTAATTTACCCTGCGTAGCCAGCTAGACGCGGCAGGAACATAGAAATTTCTGGGAACCAGGCAAGCACGATAACTGCTGCTATCAGCCCAATAATAAAAGGTACTTCCTCTTTGGCTATTCTATCGATGGGCACACCTGTCACACCGGTCATAGCAAAGAGATTTGCTCCCACGGGTGGGGTCAGAAAAGCGATTTCGTTGGTAACCACAAAGATAACCCCAAATTGAATCGGATGTATACCCAATTCTACCATTACTGGCAAGAGAATAGGCGTCAAAATGATAATGGTGGCCATAGTATCCATAAAAGTGCCCAGAACAATGAGAAAGGCAATTATCAGGAGGTATATTATGCGCCAGTTTGTGGAGATTGTGGTGAGAAAGCTGGCGACTGCTTGGGGAGCCTGGTAGAGAGTCAGAAGTTCCCCAAAGGAAGTGGACAGACCTATAAGAATAATCATTGAACCCGAGATTAAGACAGTGGCAACCAGGCAGTCATATGTTTTGGAAAGACTCAGTTTCTTGGTAACCAGAAAGCCCACAATTAGAGCATAATCAACGGCCACAACTGAGGCCTCAACCGGAGTAAAAATCCCCCCATAGATACCTCCCAATATTATTAGTGGGGCCAGCAAAGACCATTTTGAGCGCCAACAGGTAACAATCAGCTCTTTAAGTGAGAATTTGCCGACTTCCCTACCATAACCGCGCTTCCTACAGATAATGTAAGAGACCATAATTAAGGTCATCCCCACAACGATGCCAGGTACTAACCCCGCCATAAACAGGCCGACGATTGAGGCTTGGGCAATAACCCCGTAAACAATCATAGGGTTAGAAGGTGGGATTAGAATACCAATACTTCCTGCAGAACTGGTAAGTGCAGCAGAATAATCCTTTGAATACCCTCTTTTTACCATAGCCGGTACCATTATGAAACCAATGGCTGCCGCCGTTGCAGGGCCAGAGCCAGACATAGCAGCAAAGAACATGCAGCCTAGTACCGCTGCTGTAGCTAAGCCCCCCCTCACCCCTCCAATAAGTTTCTCCAGTACATTTACTATCTCCTCAGACATACCAGCCTTTTGCATAATTGCTCCAGCCAGGATAAAAAGTGGGACGGCATGCAGGGGGAACTTATCTGTTGCAGTATAGATTGCCTTGGCCAACATAAGCATGGGGATGTTTGTCTTTTGCAAGGCCAGGAAGGTTGCTGCTCCAATGCTAATGACAATCGGCACACCCAGCAATATGAAAGCACCGAGCGCTATGAAAAGGATGAGTACCATGGCTGTCCCCTCTCTCTCGTTACGTGAGCACTAAGAGCTTTTTCGTTGCTGCATGAACTCTTGCACGTTCCTTTGGACAACCCGAACAGAGATCAAAGTAAAGCTTATTGGCACAAGCATGTATACATAGGCCATAGACCATCCCAGGGCAGGAGATTCATATCGATATATGAACATGCTGTGCACCACATCAATTCCACCTTTGATAATGATTATGTT
>CAYYHL010000120.1:0-5776 GCA_964471775.1 uncultured Clostridia bacterium | reverse complement strand
AGATATTGTTCTCTTTGATTGCTCCAAGATGACTCTTAAGAATAAAAGAGGATGCCAGGAGAGAAACAAAAGCCGCAACATAAAGACCCCAACCCTTGAGAGTTGAGAGAAAGTCTCTTTTGACGAGTACCCTGGCAGTATGAGGTGCCAGTGAGAACCTGCTTCTCATCATTCCACCTCCGGTGAAAGCTTCACATCAGTACTGTTGTCCTCAAAATCTCCCTGGGGAGTGTGAAGAACCACCTCCAGGATGCCGTATTTCTCCTTTTCGGCATCAATCTTTATCCTGTCCCAAGGGATTATACCCTTGTTTTTGGCCAGCCACTCCTGGGAGTCCCAAAAAAGCTCAATTGGTCCCTCCAATAGCTTCCTCCCCTTCCGATAATCTTCCTCAATTCCCTCTCTTACGAACAATGCCCCTTCCATAGTAAGAGGAAAAGCAGGATAGTTAACTATCCCCTCTCCCGTGCTGTCATAAAAGCGTATCTCTATTTCAACGCCCCCTTCTTCAGGCTCGGTGAAAATAATAATACCCTGTAGATCAGGAATTTCCCTCCCTTCCAAAGCTATGTCTACCACATTAGTCCCTCTTCTTACCTGGATGGGTTTCTCAAAATCATAGTAATTGGGAGCGGTCACTTTGAGAGTATGGGAGCCGGGTGGAATTTCCGTAAGGCTGTAGGAAGTGCTGGTAAATTTGATTGTGGATTTACCATCCAAGACGATTCTTGCCTCTCTCACTGAATCACCACTTAAATGATCCGCTACTGTCCCTTTGACCTCGCCATAGTCCTCCCAGGTTAGGAAAATGAAGGATGCGACGGACCCCGCCCCAATGAGAGCAACAATTATGGAGTAAATGAGAGACCTTTTCATTCTAATAAACCCCCGTTCATACCTTCTCTGAAGAAGAGGTAAGCAAAGAGATGTTTTTCTGTGTGATAGTCATGAAAGCCTCTTCCAGTGACATCTCTTTGATTTTTATGCCGAGAACAACTCCCCCTCTCTGAGAGATACCCTCTGAGATAGGAGCCCGGTAGTCCCTGTCCGAATTGACTTTAATGGTCAAAAGATTCTCATCTTCTCTGATTTCCCTGACAAAATCGAGCGTGGAGAGAGCATCTCTGATTTCTTTTTTTGTCTCAGAAAGCTCCACCTCCAGCTCCACAACATCGCTGAGTCTTCTCCTCAGGCCCTCCATACTCTCCTCAGCCAGGAGCCTTCCCTGATTGATTATAGCAACTTTTCCACAGACTTTTTCTACTTCAGAGAGAACATGGGAAGAAATGAATATAGTCTTGCCCATCTTGTTTTCCTTCTCTATAAGATCTCGAATCTGTTTTATCCCGGTAGGGTCCAGGCCAGATATAGGTTCATCCAGAATAAGAAGTTCGGGCTCGGGCAGAAGAGCTCTGGCGAATCCGATTTTTTGTTGCATACCCCGAGAAAAAGCACCCAGTCTTCTGTTTTTTACATCAAGAAGATTTAGTTCCTCCAAAAGCTCATCTATTCTTCTAGACTTGTTCTGTACTGCGTAAAGACCGGCGAAAAAGTCGAGATATTCCCCTGCTGTCATCTCAGTGTAAAGATACTGCTTCTCCGAGACAACCCCTACTCTTCTCTTGGTGTCAAAGGACGCTGAAGTTAGCTTATCGCCAAGTAAATATATAGATCCCCTGCTGGGCTTGAGAATATTCAGGAGCATCAAAATAGTAGTGGTTTTTCCCGCCCCATTAGGACCTAAGAAGCCATAGACCTCTCCTTTTTCCACTCTGAGGTTGAGGCTATCCACTGCCCTGAACTCACCATATTGTTTTGTGAGGTTTTCTGTTCGTATCACTGCTTTTCTTCCTCCCTGGTGTCCCCCTCTTAACCAGTCAAAATGCGGGCCTCCTTATTTCGCTCCCAGGAGTATACACAACTGCCATCAGCTTGTCAAGTGGCGCGACAAGACATCTACAAGGCTCGCAATGCATCCGTCTTCGAGTAGCGGATTGAGAAAAAAGCAATGCAAGCGATTTGACCCTGTCTAGTTTGACTTTAACAGGAAACAGATTAGAATCTATCTAAATTAGTTAGAGAGTGAACAAAAGCCAAAATATCAAAAGGTGACTTTGGCTATGAGGAGGAAGGAGAATGCCATTAGTTACACTCAGACAGGTGCTCGATGAGGCTCAGAAGGGAGAGTTTGCAGTAGGTGCTTTTAATTTCAACAACATGGAGCAATTGCAGGGAGTTATGCAAGCTTTCAGGAATACGAGGTGCTTTGGTATCATTCAGGCATCAAGGGGAGCTCTTAAGTATACTAACCGTGATTTTCTCCATCATCTTGCTCTTGCAGCAGTTGAGCTTTTTCCCGATGTCCCGGTTGTTCTTCATCTTGATCATGGTGATTCCCTGGACACAGTAAAAGAGGTAATCTCTCTTGGTTTTACCTCAGTAATGATTGACGGGTCTCGGCTCTCTTTCGAGGAAAATGTTGCCCTTACCAGAAGCGTGGTAGATTTTGCCCACCCTCGAGGGGTGTCAGTGGAGGCAGAACTTGGAGTTCTGGGAGGAATTGAGGAGGATGTTGAAGGTAAATCTGCATTTACCGATCCTGATCAGGTTGAAGAATTCGTGGCAAAAACGGGAGTAGATGCTCTGGCTGTTGCAGTTGGCACCTCGCACGGAGCGTATAAGTTCTCAGCAGAGCCAAGAATTAGAGAAGACCTTATCCAGGAGACTCACAGAAGAGTTCCTGATTGTGCCCTGGTTCTTCACGGTGCCTCCAGTGTTCCTTCCTCTCTCATTGACGAGATTGACAGGTATGGCGGAAGCATGTCAAAAGCAAAGGGGGTTCCAATCAAGATGCTTCAGGAAGCTATAAAAAGAGGAATAAGGAAAATAAATGTTGACACTGACGTTCGCCTTGCAGTTACTGCCACCATCCGAAGAGTTCTAAATGAGAAGCCCGATGTATTTGACCCGAGAGAGTACCTTGGTGAGGCTAGAAAAAGAATCACCTCCATTGTTGAGGAGAAGACCCGTGCCTTTGGTGGTGCCAACAGGGTCCCTGAGGATTTTCAGCCTATTTCCCTGAAAGACCAGGCTGCAAGATACAGGAAGGGATAAGGGAGGAAGATATGGCCAAGACTCTTGCAGTACTTACAGGCGGTGGACACGCGGCGGGACTTAATGCAGGTATAGCGGGAGTAATAGAGGAAGCAAGGAGGAAGGGCTGGTCCGTTTACGGCGCACTGGATGGTTGGCAGGGTGTAGTAAATGATATGTTTGTTAACCTGACAGGCTATGATGCTATGAGCTCCATCAATAAGGGAGGTTCCATCCTCGGCTCGAGTCGAGTGAGACCCACCCCAGATAAGGTACAAGAGTCAATGAAGAAACGAAAAGTTGATGCTCTCATAGCTATGGGAGGGGAGGATACCTTAGGTGCTCTCTGGAACGTCTACTCAGAGTTCAAAGTCCCTTCTGTTGGGTGGCCAAAGACCATGGATAATGACCTTTCAGGAACCTACTTTACCATTGGTTATCCCACGGCTATTACGGTTGCCTCTGAGGAAGTTGCAAAGTTCTTTGATGCCGCCTCAAGCCATGGAAGAGCTGCAATTGTAGTAGTTTTCGGTCGTCATACCGATTGGGTAGCACTGGGTGCGGCGGCCTACGGCAGGGCTGATTTTGTAGTACCTGCGGAGAGACCCTGCAAACTGGATGAAATCTGTCACAAAATAGGAACCTTATTTGGCCAAAGGAAAAAGTCCTTAGGCAAAGGCTTTGTAGTGATGGTTGTAGCTGAGGGAGCTCAAATAGAGGGACTAGAATCTCACATAAAAGAACAGGAAAGAGAGCTAGATGAGTACGGACATGTAAAGCTAGACCCACATCTTCTGGCAGGTTACCTGTCGGGTGCAATTGAGAGCAAAACCAAGGAGATGTTTGGCAAACCTTTAGGTACTGCACCTATGGTCTTAACCTATCAGCTAAGAAATGGCTCTCCTGTGTGGGTGGATATGGAGTTTGGTTACAAATTGGGAATAAGGTGTGTGGATATGCTTGAAAAGCAGGAAGTAGGTATGGTTGCGGTGATAAAAAGAGAGAAAGATGAACTCCTCACAGGTTCCGCCCCCTTGGAAGAAGCTATCAAGGTGCGCAAAGTAGAGGGAACAGGATTTTTTGATCATGGGAATCTGGTGCCCACCTCATCTTTTCTTGACTACGGTGAGCCCTTTATGGGAAGAGTGAAGGAAAGGACCATAAATTTGGTAGATCGAAGATTTTTGGTATCTTCAGAGTAGTTTTCACCACAAGGAGGGGAAAATGGTGAGAATGGTGGGGAAGGACTATTCTCGCGGCGAGTTGTGTAGATTGGTCGGGGATTTCTCTCAGGTAGCCGGTGTAAAACCTTATCAACTCACCGAAGGTAAAGCCAGGGGAACAAGATGTGTTGACTTTTGGACTGGAAGTGGATTTGAGTTCACCGTAATGCCCGAGAGAGGCATGGATATATCTCAGGCCTTTTATAAAGGTAAGTCCCTTTGCTGGCGATCCTCTACGGGAGATGTACATCCTCACTTCTTTGAACCAGAAGGTCTAGGCTGGCTCAGAAGTTTCTTCGGAGGTCTTTTAGTCACCTGCGGGCTAACCTATGCAGGGTGGCCTTCTGAGGATGAAGGTGAAAAACTCGGTTTGCACGGCAGGATATCTCACATTCCTGCGGAGGATATAAAAATAGATAGGGAGTGGAGGGGTGAGGATTATATTCTCTCCGTAGAAGGTAGGATCCGCGAGAGTGCAGTGTTTGGAGAAAACATGGTTCTCAAAAGAAAAATATGGACAAAAATGGGAGAGTCTCGTTTATGGATTGAAGATAAGGTGGAAAACCAGGGCTACCGAGAAACTCCTCTTATGATCATATACCATTTCAATATAGGTTTCCCTGTAGTGGCTGAAGGGTCACGATTAATCTCCCCCACCACAGAAGTAACCCCGGTGACTGAAGAATCGGCAAAGGGGAAAGAAAACTACGCCAGATTTACTGCCCCCATACCTAATTTCAAAGAGAAGGTTTACTACCACGAAATGCGGGCAGATGAGGACGGCTTTGTAAGATGTGCCCTTGTGAATCAGAATATAGAAGGGGAAAGGTTTGGAGTATATCTCCGTTACAAACTCAGCCAGCTGCCCAATTTCGTCCAGTGGAAGATGATGGGTGAGGGAGAATATGTGGTGGGGATGGAACCGGCCAACTGCCAGGTAGAGGGAAGAGCGAAAGAGAAGGAACGGAAGACTCTTCACATGCTTAAACCTGGTGAGGCCCAGGATTTTTCTTTAGAAGTGGGGGTACTTCGGGAAACATCCGAGATAGAAGAATTTGAGAGAAAGCTCGAGTCCTCGGAAAAGAGCAGTAATTAGGAAGATCAAAGGTATCTATTAATACCGGACATGAGCCTGGGGCGATCTCCTGCCGGTAAGAGCAAGGGAAAGAATTTTATGCGGCAAGATAATATGTTACTCCGGGCCTTACCCTTTTTGGTCCAATGCCTTTCCCATTGTCTCGTCTGCGATCACAGAGGCCTCCTTGTAGAGGTAGCAGCGCACGGCACGGTAGCCATCGGTCTGAAAGAGAGGTGGAGGGTTCTCGCGGCATACGGGCATGGCAAAAGGGCAACGATCCACGAACTTACAGCCTCGGTTCAGCTTGGTAGACGTTTTACTCACCAAGACAGCAGTACTGTCCTGTCCCCAGCTCCGGTCCGGATCGGACACGGGGATGGAT
>CAYYHL010000119.1:2168-5965 GCA_964471775.1 uncultured Clostridia bacterium | reverse complement strand
TCCAGCCTCATGGAAAACAAAATTCAGGAGATGATTGAGAGAGGTACTATTTACATCGACACTGAAGGACAGAAGGTTGGTCAGGTAAACGCCCTTTCGGTCTACGCCTACGGGGAGTTTTCCTTCGGCAAGCCCTCCAGAATAACCGCCCAGACCTTCATGGGAGATAAGGGAGTCATAAACATCGAGCGTGAGGCCAAGCTGAGCGGAAAGACCCATGATAAGGGAGTACTTATCCTCTCCGGCTATTTGGGAGGAAAATACGGGGGCAATATTCCCTTGTCGCTCTCGGCAACCCTGACCTTCGAGCAGAGTTACTCCTTTGTGGAGGGAGACAGTGCCTCCTCCACAGAGCTCTTTGCTATACTCTCCAGCCTATCCGAGCTACCCATCAAGCAGGGTATAGCCATCACCGGATCGGTGAATCAGCGGGGGGAGATACAGCCAATTGGTGGAGTGAACCAGAAGATAGAAGGCTTTTTCGACGTCTGCCAGGCCAAGGGAATTACCGGAGAACAGGGGGTGGTCATTCCCAAAAGCAACATCAAAAATCTCATGTTGAAACCTAAGGTGATCGAGGCAGTAAGAGAAGGTAAGTTCCACATTTACCCCGTCTCCAGCATAGATGAGGGAATCCAGATCCTGACCGGTGTTGAAGCTGGCCAGAGAGGTAAGGATGGATCCTTCCCTGAGGGCACCGTCAACGGTGGAGTCCAGAACAAACTTAAGTATTTCATGAGGGAGCAGGCAAGGCTAAAAAAGGAAGCTGAAGGAGACGCTGAATGAGAGAAGCTCCATCTTCCTTGTCTTGTAAACCGCTCCAAAGCGGAGCTCTCTCAATGGCTTTCCTTCGCAATCGACAAATGCCCGCGGATTGTTTAAGATATATTGAGACGGAGGTGTAAGAATGGATGTTGGAGATAAGGCTCCGGATTTTGAACTTCCCTCAACCGAAGGAGGAAAGGTTCGTCTCAAGAAGGAGTTGGGTAAAGGAAACATACTCCTGCTCTTTTACCCTTTTGCTTTCAGTTCGGTATGCACTCAGGAAATGTGTTCTATTCGTGATGGCATGACCGAGTTTACGGCCATCGAAGCAAGAGTTCTCGGGATCAGCGTGGATAGCCCTTACGCTCAAAAAGCCTGGGTTCAGCAGCTAAATCTAAACTTTCCTCTCTTAAGTGATTTTAATAAAGAGGTGAGTGAAGCCTATGGTGTCCTCTATGAAGATCTCGGAGGATTCAAAGGGGTAGCCAAGCGTTCTGCCTTCGTTTTGGACAGAGAGGGATCTGTTCTTTATGAATGGGTCTCCGAGGATCCAAAAAAGTTACCCGACCTTGAGGCAATAAAGAAAGTGCTCCGATAGCCTGCCACATTTGAATACAAATAGACAAAGCGTGGAAAAATACAGGGTGTATATGTTAATCTTTATGGAGGATGAAGCCTATGCCTAACCACCTAACAGATAGTAGAGATTCTGTTTCGATTGTTCTGGCTGGGGAGGCCGGGCAGGGGATTCAGACCGTTGAGTACGTTCTCACCCGCGTTTTCAAACTTTCTGGCTACAATGTTTTCTCCAGCGCAGAATTCATGTCCCGCATACGGGGGGGAGTGAACTCCTCCGAGATACGCATATCATCAAGGAGGGTATCTTCTTTTGTTAATAGGATGGATATTCTCATTCCTCTCAGCAAAGGCGCCCTGCACCACGTGGAGGAAAGATTTTCGCCTGAAACGATTATCCTGGGCGATAAAGAGAATTTCCAAAAGGAATATCACGGCAGCCAAGATATGGTGATAGATATACCTTTCTCTCGAATAGCATCCGATGTCGGAAGTAAAATTTATTCTAATACAGTTGCCGTTGGAGTACTTTCAGGTCTTTTTAAGGTTGAGACAAATATTCTTGAGGGTTACTTGAAAAAGCATTTTTCTCAAAAGGGAGAGGAAATCATACAGAAGAATGTTGAAGCGGCACGAAAAGGGTACGGGATCGCGAGAGACTTGGTGGCCTCCGGCAAAATCCACATGGAGATACAGAGAAACCTGAAGGTTGCAAATGAGATTCTCTTAAATGGTGCCGAGGCAGTAGCACTAGGTGCAATAGGTGGAGGGTGCAACTTTGTCTCCTTTTACCCCATGTCCCCTTCAACCTCGGTAGCAGTATTCCTTGCCCGGTACTCCCGGGACTTTGACATCGTTGTTGAACAGGCAGAAGATGAAATTAGCGCCATTAATATGGCAATTGGAGCCTGGTATGCAGGCGCACGAGCAATGGTTACTACCTCGGGGGGAGGGTTTGCTCTCATGGTAGAAGGCTTAAGTCTTGCCGGTATGCTGGAGATACCGGTTGTTATTCACCTGGGTCAGCGGCCAGCTCCGGCAACAGGACTTCCCACCAGAACAGAGCAGGCTGATCTCTTATTTACCATTCATGCGGGTCATGGAGAGTTTCCACGAATTATCCTTACTCCGGGCAACACTCAGGATGTCTTTTATCTTACTCAGAAAGCCTTCAATCTTGCCGACAAATACCAGGTTCCTGTAATCCTCCTAACTGATCAGTACCTGCTTGACTCGTACTACAACATACCTTCTCTTGAGGGATCCGGACTCAAGACTGAAAGATATATAGTGAAAACGGATAAGGACTACAAACGGTACAAAATCACTCCTGATGGTATCTCTCCCCGGGGTATTCCTGGATTTGGAGAAGGTCTTGTGGTAGTAGATAGCGATGAGCACGATGAGGAGGGCCATATTACGGAAAACCTCAGTTTGCGGACAAAGATGGTTAATAAAAGACTCAAGAAGCTGGAACTGATAAAGGGAGAAATAATTCCACCTGAGCTTGTGGGGAGCAAAAACTACAAAACTCTCATCGTAGGATGGGGTTCAACCTATCATGTAGTTAAGGAAGCGCTCGAGCATTTAGGGAGGGACGATATTTCTTTTCTCCACTTTAAACAGGTGTATCCGCTACATCCTCTTGCTTCAGATTACCTCAAAAAGGCAAGATGTCGTGTGATCATTGAGAATAACGCTACCTCTCAATTTGGCACATTAGTGAAACTTTGCACCGGTATCGATATTGAGAAGAAGATTCTCAAATACAACGGTTTACCTTTTTCCCTGGAAGAGGTTGTGGAGAGCATAAACACACTATGAGATGAAGGGGTACGATGTATGGATACAGAAGTATTTGATATGGGAGACATTGACATAGCCTGGTGTCCCGGGTGCGGTAACTTCAGTATTCTGCGCACCTTGAAGGGGGCCCTTCTCGAGCTTAACATAAAGCCGGAGAAGCTCGTAATTGTGTCAGGAATAGGCCAGGCAGCAAAAACTCCTCATTATCTGAAAACCAACGTATTCAATGGGCTGCATGGAAGATCTCTCCCTGCGGCAACCACAATTAAAGCGGCAAATCCTGACCTTACTGTGATAGCTGAAAGCGGTGATGGGTGTATGTATGGTGAAGGCGGAAACCACTTCATACACGCAATCCGCAGAAATCCCGACATAACCACCATTGTGCACAATAATATGGTGTACGGGTTGACCAAGGGACAGGCCTCACCCACGAGCGGGGAGGGTTTTAGAACGCCGGTTCAGACGAGAGGTGTTTTTCTGGAACCATTTAACCCTGTGGCGGTAGCAGTTGCTCTGGACGCCTCTTTTGCTGCAAGAGCATTTGCCGCTGATGCAGACAAGACAAAAGAAATACTGAAAAAAGCTATCATGCATAAAGGATTTGCACTGGTGGATATCCTTCAGCCCTGCGTTACCTATAATAAGGT
>CAYYHL010000119.1:0-2068 GCA_964471775.1 uncultured Clostridia bacterium | reverse complement strand
AAAAAGAAGGATGTGAAAGGCGGAAAAAAATTCGCACGGCCCAAAAATACCTACGGGGAGGCTGACAATTCGTATTTATAGATTCATTAGACCCTTGGGTGCTGCGGCGTATAGCTTGGTTCTTTTCACTTTTGTCTATGGCCGGTTTGGATGGAATGTTACCTATCACATAATACTTGCTGCACTGGCCATTATTGCGGCAAGTGTCCACGTACTGATGGTGATATTGGTCCACAGGAAAAGGAGGTGACAATAGAAAATGTCTAAGGTAAAGCTATCTCTCTTAGCATTTTCGTTTTGTATTGTGATGGGAAGTATTACGGGAGACGCACTGGCGCATCCACCCAGAGACATTGCTGTAGAGTTTGATAAGAGCACCAAAATTCTCAAGATTGAGGTAGTTCATCCAGTGCGCTCTGTCGACACCCATTTTATTAACAAGCTCGAGATTCGTATGGATGGAAAGCTCATGGTAGTCCAGAACTTCGACAGCCAATCCAGCGAAAGGACTCAGGAAGTTTTCTACGTCTTAATTGATGCACGGGCTGGGAGTGCGGTAGTGATTCAGGCAGAATGCAGTATTTATGGTTCCTCAAAGAAAGAAATGAGCCTGGAAAATTAGGGTGGGGAGGCAAGAAAACTAAGGCAGAAACTCGGCTCAAATTGATCATACCGTAAAGAGAAATTGTTTATTGGAGGTGAGAATAAATGAGAGTTTTGATCGTGAGTGCGGATAATTTTGAAGACTCAGAGCTTCTGGTCCCCTATTACAGGTTAAAGGAAGAGGAAATTGAGGTGGATATCGCCTCTATGAGGAAAGGGAAAATAAGGGGAAAACGCGGCTACGAGGTAGCGGTGGATAAAACTCTCGAAGAAGTGCGATCTCGTGATTATGATCTTCTCATCCTCCCTGGCGGAAAAGCACCTGAGGCCATACGAAAAGAAGAGGCGGCCGGCAAGATTGCCAAGGACTTCTTCGAGGAGAACAAACCTGTCTCAGCCATATGTCACGGCCCACAACTCCTAGTAACAGCAGACCTTCTTAAGGGGAGACATGCAACCTGCTCCAAGTCGGTGGCTGAAGAGCTAGAGGATGCGGGTGCAATCTACGAGGACAGAGAGGTCATTGTGGATGGGAACCTCATTACTTCAAGGCAGCCATCTGATCTCCCTGCTTTCCTGCGAGAGACAATGAATATGCTCAAGAAGAAGTGAGTATAATTCATGAGAAAACCATACGGGGAGATGCCACTGTGTAACCTTGAAACAAAGCCCAGTTCTTGATGGAGGAGGCTATGATGCAACATGTACCGGGGGAAAACAGAGGTCGAGTTATGTTTTATGGTTTGAGCACTTGTGGATGGTGTGCGAAAACCAAAAACTTTCTGGATAGGCTTGGGGTCGAGTACTCCTACGTGTATGTCGACCTTCTCGAAGGTGAGGAACAAGAGTCTGTCAAAAATGAAGTTCGACGTTGGAATCCCCATTGCTCCTTTCCCACCGTGGTCATTAATGACGAGGTATGTGTAGTAGGATACAAGGAGCATAAAATCAGGGAGGCGATAGGCCTATGAAGAAGATGAACGTAACTGACCAAGATATTCAGAAGCTTTACGAGAGACTGAATGGTGAGGCGGAAACTTCCGGGTACCATCTCAACCCAGATGTGGAGTTCACAAAAAAGCTTGTCAGAGGTCTTCTGGTAAATGGGCAAAGGTATGGGTATTGGGCTTGCCCTTGTAGGTTAGCATCAGGAGTCAAGGGAAAAGATCTTGATACAATTTGTCCTTGCGACTACAGGGATCCCGATCTCACCCAATACGATCAGTGCTACTGTGCGCTCTATGTATCAGAAAAGGTTCTGCGAGGTCAAAAGACCACAGTCTCCATTCCTGAACGTCGCGGTACTACCCGCGAGGCACCAAAAGTAGAACCCCCATTGAAAGCTCTTTCTGATCGTCCTTTTCCTGTATGGAGGTGTCGGGTTTGTGGATATCTTTGCGCAAGGGAAACTCCTCCAGAGGTTTGCCCCATATGTAAAGCGAAAAGAGACAGATTTGAGAAGTTT
>CAYYHL010000118.1:0-5971 GCA_964471775.1 uncultured Clostridia bacterium | reverse complement strand
TGAAAATTTCGCCGGCAGATTCAACAAAGCCGAGGTTGACGGGTCTCCGCGCCATAGCTCAACCTCCTTTAGTTCTTTGGTAATTGTCCTAAAATGTCATGGGTTTGTCCAACGGGCAAGGAACTGTCTTTAATCTTCGGTTATTTGATCTCACATGCAGGATATTTCTCTCTCATGTAGTTCCTAACCTCGTCTTCTGATTCAAATATTTCTCCTGTTAGATGGAAAAACTCATTATGGAGCGCATTCTTTACTGTGATTCTTTTGTTGCATATACCATTTGCAATGATGCATATCTTCTGCCTCAACTCTTTTTGGGCTAGTGCCTTTCTTAGCACTATATCAGTTAGTGCCTGTGACTCGATGCCATGCCTTACTGCACCAAGAACCTCCGTAAACCTATCCTGTTCCCTGACATCTTTTCTTGCTTCTTCTAGCCATTTGCTATAGGTTAGAGACCGCTCTTCTGCAGTACCGCCTTCGATTCCTATTGATCTGGAAATAGAAAGGACTATATGGGTATGAAAAGGGTATTGGGCAAGAATGGTATATGCTTTTGGATACAGATAGACGGGGAAGTGGAAAAATACCTCTTTTCCTGCACCACGCACTGCTTCTTCACATTTTTTTCTCTCTTTGGACGTGTATCGCATACTGTCACAGTATACGATCGCAAGGGCTCTTCCCAAACCTCCCCATAAGTCAAGATCGCCAATTCTATCCCCCTTCACTCCTTTATGATGAGACCTGGGAAATGCTAAGACATTGTGGCGGAAATCAGCTGCTTCGGGCTCATTAATCATTTTGAGAAGTTCTGCCCGTTCATCATCGGTCCAAATGTCCTTGTCTTTCACGCTGAAAAATCGATCAAAATCAATTCTTTTTTTTCCCAGATCCAGACGAAACTCATATGTCCCAGTTTCATCTGTAAATATAACATTTGGACTGTACATATATGTGGTAAAGAGACGACCTGCATGAAGATTGAAACGCATATCGCCGATTCTTGGAGGCCTTGTCGCTATCTCGGCTGCCTGTTTCACATCCAGACCTTGAAAGCGGTCCTCTTGGAGCAGGAGTATGCATTGACCGTACAGAAGTGGTGTTGTCTCAATGGATCCTCCTTTTTGAGTCATCGACATTTCAAAGGTACGATCAAATATGATATCATCCTGATTAAATGATATGATGAATTGGGCAACATCACTCGCAATTTTTACAGCTGTGGCATACTGCGGTTGAATCGTAGAAGCTAACCCGGCAGCATTCCTGATGAATTCCTTCATAGCTTCATTTTCGATCTGGTCGATTTCAATCATGATTAAACGGATTCTGATACTTTGACCTTCGAGTTTTTCTGGTCCAATAATAGTTAAATCATCAAAAGCTAGAGATGATCCTAGAGTCTGTCCTTGGCTCGCGTAGACGAGAAGGTCCTCTTTGATTTTTTCTCCGCTTGCAAAGGACAGGATAAGCGCTATCTCCCCTTTTCCGATTTCCCTGAAATATTTTATGAAAACATGACGCAAGGAAACCCGCACTAAATCTTCTGGTGTTACAATCCTATCGGGTCCATCCAATCCTGTTATGTCATCTTTTTCCCTCACAGGAACCCACTGCCGCATGCGTTTTGCCTTATCATCGAAACTGTCTCCGACATAATAGCGGGCTCTTTCATTTCCAACCGATGCCCAAGCGTCGTCAACTCTATAAACATAGAATTCTCCAGTGTATCGTCCTGTTCCACTATAGACCTTTGTGTCAGTCTGTTGAGGTGTTAAAGATGCACATCCGTGAAGTAAGAGAAACATCAAAAAACCAAACAAATATCGCATGCACAACAAATCAAAGGTTTTCATCACATCCCCCCTATATGTTAATAAGGAAATACAAATCTGAGGACAGCTGTTGGATTTCCTGGAGTTGGCCAAGCATCGTCACTCGGCGTCTATCCTTGAATTGTGATATTGATCCCGCCTCATTTTTTCCGAGCCGTTCACCTCCTTTCGAATCCCGACCTGTAAAACAGGTGGTTATTATTGCGGAAAGCTAGATCGGTGCCAGCCTTCGGTTATGCCATTCCCTATAATCCGCGTCATTCAAGACACGTAATTCTCCCGTTCTACCTGGTCACCAACAATCTTTGTTTTTCTATCCCTCTGACAATGACATGTTGGAGGGCTTAAAGTGACAGAAAACCTACCCAGCCTTGGAATAGCTCCTCCTCCAAATCACCCATTTACCCCTTCCCATCAGCCTCATTTAATATAGCAAACAAAGTCTGTGTTCTAGGTTGTCAGTCAACAGTGGAGATTTGGCACCATCTCCACAATATCTTCACTTGACCTTCATTTACAAAGACGCCCTTAGCTTATACTCCCCTGACCCTCTATAGGAATGTACCGTTATATAGTAGTCACCTTCTTTCGTCGGATATACAATCACGTTCTCGTCGGGTAATCCTGTGTAACCCCTAATGTCATAGTCGTTTACAGCTGCGGGTGATCCAAACTTCACATAGATGTCGAAGTCAGCGCCCTCAGGCCCGTCAAGCGTTACGAACAGCTCTTCTCCGCGACCCACATTTTTAACTACGTACTTCTTACTATCGTCTTTGGCAGCCAATGTTCCAACAATTAACTCCCCCAACTCGATCTCTTCACCCTCTAGCCTTGGAGGTATAGAAGCTCTTAGAATAAAGGACCCCACACCGTCATATGAATGCACCATCACATAGTAATCTCCATCTTCCGTTGGCTCGACCGTAATCTCTTCGTTGGAGGATTCTGTGTAACCCCGGTAGTCGAATTCGCGCAATTCTGGCTTTTCGTTCCTTCTTACGTATAGATCAAAATCACTATCAGGGGGACCAATCAATGTAAATGTCAATTTCTCTCCCGCTTTGGCCCCTTTCAGAACGAAGTCATTTCGCTCACCCGTATTCCTCAGGTTGCCTGAAACGGGCATATTGATCAAAAGCTCCTGGACGGCATCTACTTCAGTAGGCAATCGGGCCTTTTGTTCACCGTACATTCTGAAACAGTCAAGATCATGGAGGAGAGCCATGGCCACATCAGTATCTCTGGCCAGGAATTCCTCGTATTTCTCCCTGAATAGCTTTTTCGTAGCATCATATACCTCTCCAGCAGGCAGGCCGTCTGCAATAAGGCGGTCAACCTGAGAACTACATTGAAAGAAGACGTCTGCAATGTGGTCCTCCAGGGGATCCGTTATGCCAAGCATATGCATAAAGGTAAAGGGCTCCTCGTATCCAAAGTAGGCTAGAGCTCCTTCGTCAACGAGATCAGGACCGAGTTTTTTGGCTGTCAAACAGCTCATCAAATGGATTATTTTCCCCTGTGCTTCCCTTGAATCATAGGAATCCACCTTCCATAAGATCTCTCCGTGCTGACCCGTGACCAGGTTATCATATCCATGTCCAAATACAGATATATAGATGACATCTGGCAACACACAACAAGGAGAGAATTTCTCTCTAATTGCATCGTCTTTAAACAGGGTCAGCAGGTCGTAGTCTTTTTGCAAAAAATATGGGTGGACGTATTTTTTTACGCGAAAATTGTATCCAATATACGTTACGTTCTCATAGTTGGACTCTACTTCAAGAATATTAAGTGACATCGATTTCCCCCTTTCTGTTCAAAAGGTATCTTATAAACTTCTCCTGCATTCTCACAAATGTTTTCCCTACCTCAGTGTCTCTTTTAATCTCCGTCAAGATCTGGTCCTTCGTAAAACTTCCTTTTCCAACCACAGAGAAAACCTTTTCTGAATCCATCTTCTCAAATCTGCCTGTAGCCAGGTCTTTGTAATCCTCGTGACTCAATCTCGCCGCAACTGTAACAGGTCCTTCTAGTATCTCCTTCAGGGTTGCAAACGTTCCATCTGCCTTCTTGACAATTGGTTTTTCTAATTCCCTTTTGTCTATTTTCATTTTGACCTCCCTTTAATAGAATAAGTATGGTGGAATTTTTCTATGAATTCGTCTCGATCTCTTCTTTCTTATCCAGAAGCATCCGGATAAATCTAACTTGCATTTCTACAAACCTGTCTCCCACCTCAGTCTGTCTCTTGATCTCCTCTATAATCTGATTTTTGGTATAAGATACACCCCCGATAGCAATGGCCTTATTGGGGTCCATCATCTCATAGCGAGCAATCGATACATTCTTGTAATCTTCATGACCCATATCTTCTTTAATGATAATCTTTCCCTCCAATACCTCCTTTAGTGTTGCTAACGTTCCATCTCTCTTCCTAGCGACAGGTTTATCCAGTTCTTTTTTGCTTACCTTCATAACGGCACCTTGAGAAGACCTTCCTGAGTGATGACAGGCCTCGGAAACTCAAGCTCCACCCCGCGACACCCATGATTTTTTATTCCTTACGAGGGATCAATTTTTATACATATACACGAACTTGAAGTGATTTGCAAATATTGTTCTAATTAGCTGACATCAATTAAATCTGCCCCTCGCCTCTGCAACTGACTTTACGAATAAATTCAAAAGGTTAAAACGTATAAAACCGTATACTGCACGAATCTGATTTGAATTACCCCCGCCTCGCCACTGATCCTTTAGATCATATCTCAATCTGCAATGCCCGAAGACCTTCGGATCCGGCTGGTCAAATTAGCTCAAAGTTAGATTAACTGGTGATCTGAAGTACCGCAATTCCTCCCGATTTTGCCGCAAATTCGATCAAAGATCAAGAACAGTAGATACTGGGAAGTGATCAGAAGCTTTGAGCAGCGCATCCTTGATAGCATTTACCTGGGCCGACTTGTCGTCATCTTCCTGCTTAAGGTAGGGATTCCACACGATAGCGTCTTTAACGCCGACGTTCTGACTCACCAGGATATGGTCTATTAGCACATTAAACTTATCTCCTGTCAGCCGATCCTCATACCGCCCAGTGGAAGGCACCCACCCGTACTTATTCAGTTTGGGTCGGTGAACAACGTGCTTCAGGATGCGCTCCGCGTACCAAACGTCGCCCAGTAGCTTCTCGACGGCGCTGCGACTGAAACGCTGCTCGTAGTAATCCATCCCGAAACCGTCGTTGATATCACCCATAACGATGATTTTCATGTCCGGTTGTTCTTCTAGCCACTGGTCACACCGTTCTCGGATAGACATACACTCTGCATAGAGCTTCTTGCGATTACGCTCAGAAATTTGTTCGAAGCGCGCCATGTCTACGAAGTCAAAGATGCCTTTGGATTTGGTGTGCGCAACGATGATGCGCGCCAGTTCATTACCACCGGCAGCCGGTCGGACCGAAATCTCCAGAGGAGGGCGATAATGTTGGTAATGTTCCTTAATAAGTGATTCTGTTGTGTCCAGCAGGAATGGTTCATTAAACGGATTCTCGGACTTGCTTCGGACAGGTGCGTGTTTCAGGATCACCTTATCGCTCTTAAACAGGACGCAGAGTTCTTGTCTCCCTCCAGACGGAAAACCATGGGCAGCTCGGTATAAGCTATCTAATCTGTGGTGAACCGCCCAAGCTTTCAATTGGCCAGAGGCCGTTTTGCTACCACTGACAGTCGTATCGGGCCCCTCCACGACGCCCAGGATATCAGGATCGATCGCCCTGACCACCTCGGCCAGCAACGCACTGCGCTCCCCTGCTTCTCCGTCAGTTTTCGGTTGACCGTCCTTGGAAAACAAGTTCGCCATCCAATTCACATTGTATACGGCAACTTTGAGTTCCAATTTGACCTCCTTCCTTGCGCCAATTGGGTGCCGCGCCACGCCACACACAACGCGCGAGGCTCGTTATGTAGACATATGACAACCTGCTTCGTAGACTAGTGGTGCGGGTGATGGGGCGCGTACTAAATACCAAGACGCGACCTCTTCTTCCTTAGAAATGGCCTCCCTTTTCCGTTTACGCGACGATTTTACCAGTTGAAAGAGGAGGCCTTATGAATGCTAGCCCTCCT
>CAYYHL010000117.1:0-6008 GCA_964471775.1 uncultured Clostridia bacterium | reverse complement strand
ATCTCAATACTTGTCAATCTGTCTGGGGGACTCTGGTGGAGATTGCTTTCTTATGATCGGTCCTCCTGGAGCGGGAAGAGTATGCTGGTCCGCATCTTTACCAGAACTGCCCTTGCATTGGCCGTCGTAGATCTGCGGTCTCTTCTAGGTGATGCAATTCGTACCCTTGAATGCCTTATCTAATTCTGGTTGCCTTACCAGTTTCTGCCGCTTCCTTTTCCGCAAGTGCTACCTCAAGTGAATCTCTCGCTGCCGGGCCGTTGGCCTGCGCAGGTTCTTGATCATTCTCCACGCAGTCAACAAAGTATTTTATCTCTGAAAAGTATCCTCCTAGTTGGGCAATATTTCCCTCGGTATTCGTGGTTTGCAAGAACTCTTGCTGAACCTGGGGATGTTCCACTTTCCGGCCCGATTTGTAGATAGCTAGGGTCTTCTCGGCTCGGGAGTTAAATTCCACCACTCCTTTTTCAAACAAGGCGGTATAGGCCATGGTGAAAGGAAAACTCGGTGGCATATCCCAACCTCCCTCGGCAAAGGCTATCACGTTATCAGGGAAAGTATAAGTAGTAAAAACGTGGCCATAGGGAAGAGGATGGCTTGACGCGTGGCATATCAAGGAAAGGGGTTTTCCCAGAAGGTACAAAAGATAATCAGTGTCGTGGATATGTAAGTCTAACAAAGCTCCGCCACTCCGTTCAGGATCAGTAAGCCAGTTATCCCAAGCCCAATCTGGAGTAGGACTGAGCCTGATACAGGTAATGCTCCGAAGTTTTCCCAATCGCCCACTGTCGTAAATCTCCTTTAGCTTAATGTATTCGGGCCAGAAACGAAGCACCTGACCAATCATCAACTTAACTTTTGTCTTTTCTGCGGTATGTATCATTTCGTCAGCGTCTTCGATGGTTAAGGCTATGGGTTTTTCACAGAGGATATGCTTGCCTTCTCGGGCAGCCTTGACGGCATATTCATGGTGCAAAAAGGTTGGTAGGCATATATCCACAACATCGATATTCTCTTGATCGAACAAGTCCTCAGCGGTTGAATAGGCAGCGACTTTGTATCTGGTAGCTAGTTTCCGGGCCTTATCCAGATCTCTATCAAGTATTGCTACTAGCTTCGCATTAGGCAGATTACGGTAGACCTCAGCATGCATACCTCCCATAAACCCGGCTCCCAAAACTGCAACTTTAGCCATCCTTTACTCCTTTGCCAAAATGACCGCAAATGCTGTCTCAGAATTCTCGATGTGAGCCTGTCTTATTCTCTTTCCCGGGAAAAGACCAGTAACTAATACTCTTTTTCATTAGTCCCTCCCATAAGCTTCACCCTCCAAACCTGGCAATGTAATTATGCATCTTGTCTCTTCAAGGCTGCCATCATTCTTTCATATCCGGTCATTTTCAGGCTCTCCCTGAAAAGATTATATATGACAGAAATGGCCTTGTCTACAGGAAATCTGTCAAACTCAAAGACCAAACCAAAATTTTTTTTGCGGAAATTATCAAAACGAGGCATGCAGAATGAGAAACAAGGGGAAAATGACTTGATAAACCCTTTGGTACAGATAGCCCCCGTAGGGTGAAATCCCTGATTTAAGATACAAAAGCTATTGTTAGCTTGGCTTAGTTGAGAAATTTCCTCAGATAAGCGAAAGATTCCTGAACCGCCTCATCAATTTCTTCTAAGTTCTTTGATCCGCCAGGGGTAAACTCTATCTCCACACTCAATGGACCCTGATAGTGAGCATCTTTGAGGATGCGGAAGACTGCCAGAAAATCTATTTTTCCCTTCCCCAGGGCCGGAAAATCCCACTTCTTGTACCCGCCCCGCTTGTCTTTTACATGAAGGTGGGCAACCCGGCTTACCACCAAAGGAAGGTCTTCCTCCGGATTCACATTACCATAGAAGATAACATTGGCTGTATCGTAGTTGATCTTAACCGCCGGACAGTCCAGTTCATTCACAATTTCCAGCACTTTTTGACCAGTGCTGCTGATATCTCCATGTGGCTCAAGAGCCATTATCATTCCCAGTGACTCAGCATAAGAAGCTGCGTTTTCAAGATTCCTAAGCATTTTTTTTGTCTCTTTCTCATTTTTCGCTTCCCCAACGGGGGTGTTAGTTATCCTGACATTCAATCTTTTCCCTAATTCAAGACACTTCTTAAAGTAGTCTGTCCCTTCATCTTGTGAAAAGTTGAAGGGAGCACTTAAGCTGGATACCTTGAGGCAATTCTTGGTGAGCTGCTCCTTAAGGGGCTTCAGGGGAGTGTCTGGATGGACCCATTGCGGTGCGGTCGGCTCTATTAGTAGCTCCACATAACGAAATCCAGCTCGAGAAATCCCCCTCAAGGCATCCTCTAGCGAAAAATTCTGATAGGCGTTAGTTAAGCAAGAAATAACATTTTTCATTCCATTATTTTCCTTGGGGTCCGAGATATTCAAAAGAACCTCTTCTTACTCTCTCTCCCTGCGCTCATCGGCCGTAAGCTCATGTACCCTCTTCAACAAATCTCTATCTTGTTCTGTTTGCTCAACTCCCCGACGCTCCATCACCAACCTCGCCACTTCAATCACTTTATCGAGCTTATTTTCCACAAATCCCTTCTCTCCTCCCCAGCTAAAAGAGGGGACGAACTTGGGAGTCATGCCTCCTCCAAAGATATTGCAGGCTACCCCAATCACGCAACCGGTATTAAGAAGGGTGCCTATACCTGTCTTGGTGTGATCTCCTATGAATGAGCCTACTTTGATATCCTTAGTATCTATGAGTTTTCCCTGAAGAGGCACCTTTATAGTGCCATAGGTATTCTTGAGATCAGAGTTAGTGGTGAGAGCCCCCAGGTTTACCCATTCGCCCACATAGGCATGTCCAATAAAGCCATCATGGTGTTTATTGGTATAGGCATAGAAAATTGATTCCTCAATCTCCCCGGCGATTCTACACACAGGTCCTATGCTACATCCCTCTCTTATTTTTGCTCCATCCACAATGGTTCCCTTTCCGATATAGCAGGGTCCATCGATAACGGTGGGAGGGCGAACCTCTACCTCCTCTTCTATATAAATGGGCCCTTCTTCAGCATTGAGCACCACCCCTGGGTCAACCTCTGCTCCCTTTGCCAGGTAGATCTGGTCTGGCTTAATCAGATAAGCACCCTCGGCCACTTCTCCTTCAATGCCGCTTTTCCTAGTGAGCCTAAAATCAGCCTTTATGGCCTCACCATTAAGCCTTACCAGATCCCAGAGATATTCTAAGAGGTTAGCCTCAACCTCTTCTACCTTGACCATCTGTTTCGCCTGAGCCAGAGTGTCCTCAATTGTCTCCGTGGACCCAAGGGAAAGTTTTTCCAAAGTATCTTTGTTCAGTCTGGCATAGACAATGTCTTGTCCCTGACTGGCTATCTTCTCATCTCCCTCCAAAACTATCTCCTCATCCAGGAAAAGCAGCCTGCCATTGACAAAGAGTACATCACTGTCCCTTAGATTCTCTAGTTGATTAACTCTAGCCGTTTTTATCCTCTGCGAGAGGGCCTGGGAGAGATGCTTCCGAGAGAGAAGATGCAAATTCTCCTCCGAGATCTGATTGATCTTCTCCCACAGGGTGCTAATCCCACATCTCAAATCATACACTGGCCTGGTTAGACTAAGAGGATAGAAATTCTCCGCCTTCCTATCCTCAAAGATGCATAACGTTCGGGTCATTTTTCTTCTGACTCCAGTTTTTCAACCATTCTTTCGGCATGTTTATAGTAGTCTCTCCACTTCAAATTCTTAGCCGCCTCCTCATCCACAATAATGATCACCCTGGGGTGAAGCTGAAGTAGAGAGGCGGTAGTCTCAGCACTCACCGGCCCTTGTATACATCTTTGAATAGCCTCAGCTTTATTGGCTCCACTCGCCAGAAGAAGGCATTCCCTTGCCTCAAGAATAGTGCCCAGCCCCATGGTAATAGCGAAGCGCGGAACATCCTCTTTACTTTCAAAGAACCGGGAGTTATCTCCTACTGTCTCTTGGGTCAGGGTCGCTATCTTTGTCCTTGAGTCCAAGGAGGAACCCGGCTCATTAAATCCGATGTGCCCATTCCTTCCTATTCCCAGGACCTGCAGGTCAATTCCCCCTTCTTCTTTTATCTTCTGCTCATACCAGTTGCAGAAAGCTTGTGCGTTTCCTACCTCACCTTCAGGAATGTAGACATTCTCCGGCTTGATATTGATGTGATTGAAAAAACTATTCCACATAAAATAGTGGTAACTCTGAGGGTGATCCGACGAAAGTCCACAGTACTCATCCACATTGAAGCTTCTCACCCTGGAAAAGTCAAGCCCTTTTTCTTTATGAGCTTTGATAAGCTCCTTGTACATTCCCATCGGAGTGCTGCCAGTAGCCAGACCCAAAGTGAGATCAGGCTTTCGGCGAATCCTATGTGAGACGGTCTTGGCCGCCCTTCTGCTCATCCTCTCATAGTCCTTGACGATGATTACCCTCATTCCTGTCTCCTATGTCAAAGCGTCTTCACGAAGCAGTTTGAGTTTGTTCTGATATTTAGTATACAAAGAGCTGTTTCACCAAATATCTTATTTTGAGTGGCCTTGTGTACCTTTAGAGCTTCCGATACTCCTTGGTGATTAGCTATTGTCTTGTTTCCTTATCCTGCTCCTCCGCTTCGAATCTTATTCTCCAGGATCTACCCGAGTTGGCATGATAGAGTAAAAGGACTTATGTATAATACTACACCAATTCTGTCTGTGTCAACCCGTTCTAAGAAAATTTCATGCGCAGCCTAAGCAAATATGCAGTAAACCCCGCTACAATTCGACAGTCCCATCATTCTTTACCGTGAAGTCTCGCCCCCTGAAGGGGACTGACCAAAGGCTGTTAGGCTAAATTTTTGTTGTTCTTGGATAACTTCGCTAATACCCTTGCCGTCAGGTTTTACGCGATGAATTCGAGGGTTGACAAAGAAAAATTGAGGAGTACACTAGTCGATGAGACTCACTTTCCCTTTACCAAATGCACCGGACACGAGGGGGAATTCCGCCGACAAAAGAAGAGAAGCTCCATCGTAGGTTCCGTCGAGAGGGCTCTTGAGATTCTGAAGTTCTTGTGGTCCAGTTTTTCCACTCTTTCCTCAACGCAGCTTTCCACACACGCCGGGTGAAACAGGACTATCCTTCTCCACTTACTTTACACGCCAGAGAAACACCACTTTGTACAATCTGTATCCCATGATGGTAAGTACGCCATTGGGCTGGAGGTCTATAATCTGGGGAATGCATTCTTGCATAATCTTGAGCCGGAGAAAAAGTCTACCCGCACGTCGCTACATTTACTCTTCCAACCTCAGGCAAATAAGGAAGCTATTTTGAGCAGCCTTGAGTTAGAAGATTCGCGACAAATAACACATGAGGAGGTGAGGAAAGAAAAGCTCGTAGGCATTACCCTTAAAAACCCGAAAGGAGGAGGGGAAGATGCAGTTTGAAAAGAAGTATCGCCTAGCTCTCGGGATGGTCTTGTCGTTTGTAATTGTCTTATGTGGCACGGCTTTTGCGGCACAAAAAGTCGTCCACGTATGGCATACCGAGACCAATCCCCTGTCGAGGACGGCGGTTGCCAACATCGTGGCAAGGTTTGAGGCCCTGCATCCGGATATTAAGGTGGAAGCAGAGGCTCTTGCGTGGGGAGACCTGGAAGGGAAAATCATGGCTGGCCTGGCGGCGGGTTCACCCCCAGAGGTTTCCCACGGCCAGCCCGTCACCTGTGCTGCACTCCAGAATAAGGGGTTGCTTTTGCCACTGGACGAGGTGGTCAACCACATCGGCGAAGAGAACATCTGGGATCAGATAAAGAAGGTTGGTAAATTTGGGGATCATTACTATGGCTTGGTTCACGCCGCTGGCACCTCTCTTCTCATCTACCGGAAGGATTTCGCCAAGGAGAAAGGGATCGTGGAAGGTCCTAAAACATGGGAGGATTTTCTAGACATTGCCGAAGCTCTTACTACGGATG
>CAYYHL010000116.1:0-6070 GCA_964471775.1 uncultured Clostridia bacterium | reverse complement strand
ACCAGCTGGCGTAGGTGCTAAAGCGATTTCCCTTTCTATAATCAAATTTGTCCACCGCTCTGGAAAGACCAATATTTCCCTCCTGGATGAGATCCAGGAAGGGAACCCCCCTTCCTGTGTACTTTTTGGCGAAGCTCACCACTAATCTCAAGTTGGCCTTGATCATCTTGTCTCGGCACTTCTCATAGCCGTCGTGAACCTGTTTAACCTCCTGCCGCAATTTCAGAAATGTTTTCATATCTTCGCTTAGGTCAAGATGTCCACTTGTTCTCTCAGTTAAGCTAACCACAAAGTTGGTGAGCTTCTTCACCTTTCTGAATTTCTTGGTTATCCCTCGAAGGTCTTCTTCACTTATTCCTTGGTTTTTGGCAAAGGAAAGCAGACTAGCATTTTTCTCAGCCAACCCAGCCATTTCCGCAATCTTTCCCCGAAGAATTCTTCTGTTTTCTCTTATCTTTCTTCCATACTCCCTTTCCTCATAGGGGGAAAGAAGGGGTGTCCTTCCAATCTCCTGCAGGTATCTGCCAATTCCGTCACTTGTGTCCAGATTCAAAGACGATGAAGTCTCTACTTGTGCTGTCTGTCTTTTGACCATCTCCATTTCTTCTTTACTCACAAAGTCCAAGGCATCATCTATTTCGTCCGCGTCGGAAATCTGATCCTCGAATTTCTCTTCCATCTGCTTGGACATGGATCTGGTCTTTTCTCCTTTGGTCAAGGCTCTTTTCGTTCCCTTCTTCATAACACTACCTCGATATGATTTGTTTCTTTAAGCTTATCAATTCCTCAAGCCACTTTTCGACCTTTTTTTCCTCTCCTTTGTTCTCCCCCGTTTTGATTTTTTCTCTTAACTCATCGATCCTTCTCTGGCTGTTGTTTCTCTCCAGGGATCTGATATAATCCCTGACCATTCTTTCTTTAGAGTCCTCCTTCCAGCAGGAGTTTGACAAAGAGACGGATGAGATGAGGGAAGATAGGTTCTCTTCCTCTAGCTGGTCTGCCAGCCTTGCTGAACCTACTGCCCCCTCTTTTGATGAATCTATCAGTTTCTCGGCCACCAAGCGGTAAGAGGGGTTCCGAAAAAGATGAGAGCCCCGTTTCTTTTCTACTGTCTCTATGATTTCCTCGTCGTCCAACATAAGCTGAAGCAACGTTTTCTCCATTTCTTCCCGCGCATCCCTTTTCCTCAAGGAAAGGTGCCTGTGGAAAAGGCGTCTCTCGCCATCCCTTTTGAACTTTTCAAACTCCATTATTATCGATTCCTCATCCAGGTCCAGGCGCTGAGACAATTTCTTTATAAAACCCCGAATTCTGACCGCATCTTTGTTTTTGCCGAGTGTGGGGAAAAGCGCCTTTACAATTTCTATCTTGTCCTCCAGATCCAGTGAGGGTCTTTTTTCTGTCTCCAGTTTCAGCCGGTAGTCGAAGTACGGTGTGGCCTCGGCTTTCTTTTCCAGGAAAAGGTCCGTGCCCTTTTTGACAAGATCTGCCGGATCTTTCCCTCGGGGAAGTGGAATCACCCTTATTCTAAGGTCAGCTTCCAGGAGAAGGTCAATTCCCCTCAAAGTGGCAGCAACTCCTGCCTTATCCTGATCATAAGCGATGAAAGTCTGATTAGTATGGCGTTTGATGGTACGGGCCTGCCAGGGAGTGAGGGAGGTACCCAGGGAGGCTACAACATTTCTTATTCCCACCTGATGAAGGTATATGAGATCGGTATAACCTTCCACCAGGATGGTCTCATTTTCCCGCCTTATGGCCTCCTTGCTAAAGTTCAACCCGTACAGAGTCTTCCCCTTATCGAAAGTAGGGGACTGAGAAGAGTTAAGATATTTGGGCATGGAGTCGTCAATAACTCTGCCTCCAAAACCACAGACCCTTCCTCCGGATGTGAAGATGGGAAAGATGATTCGGTAGCGAAAATAGGCACGAGTTCCTTTATCGGAGGTAAAGAGGAGACCCAGCTCCTGCAATTTTTCCCGGGAAAAATCTCTGTTTCGGCAGGCCCGGAGAAAATCTTTTGAAGAAGGAGCGAAACCTATCTTGAATGTTGCCACCGTCTTCTCATCAAACCCGCGCTCCTTGAGGTAGGCCTTGGCCGATGCATTTCTCTTTAGCTCTTCCTGAAAGATTTCCGCCACCAGCTCATTAATCCGGTAAAGCTCTTCCTTATGGCCACTGGTCCGTTCCTCTTCAGCCGAGAAGCTTATCGGTATTCCTACTTTCTCTCCGAGGTTTCTAATGGCCTCGGGAAAGGTGATTTTCTCCCACTTCATTAGGAAGCTGAAGACACTTCCTCCCACCCCGCAGCCAAAACAGTGGAAAAGCTGCTTCTGGGGTGATACCATGAAAGAGGGGGTCCTCTCTTGATGAAAAGGACACAGGGCTTTGTAGTTCTTGCCCGCCTTCTTCAAAGGAAGATATTGAGAAATTATCTCCACAATATCCGCTCGTTCAGTAATCCTATCGATCACTTCCTCAGGAACAAATGCGCTCATTCAACCCCACACCTTGGGCAGAAATTTATCCGTATAAATGTTAAGGGCGTATTGATCTGTCATTCCGGCAATATAGTCCACCGCTATTCTTCCTATTTCCTCACTTGAGGCATCTTTTCTTGGAGCATCTCGTAAACTAATTGGACTTTCCAGATAGAATCTATATAGGTCGGTCACTATTCGGTAGGCATTCTTTCTTTCCACCTGCAAACTCCCGCTTGAGTAAACTTCTTCATACATGAAATCCCTGAGCTCATTGAAGCTCACCAGGATCTCTTGACTCATCTCCAGGTGAGGTTTCTCCCAGTTTTTTCTGACCATATCTTGAACTAGTGTATCAATTCTCTTCCGGTGAGTTCTTCCTAGAGTTTCAAGAGGCCTCCCTGGCAAATCGCTTTCCCTTATTATTTCTGCTCGGACAGCATCATCGATATCGTGATTAACATAGGCTACAGAATCAGCCACTCTTACCACTTCTCCTTCCAGAGTATGGGGGTGAGTTGTGGTTTCTGGATCAAGAACCTTCTCTTTATCCAGGGAATGGTTTAGGATGCCGTCCTTCACTTCCCAGGTGAGGTTCAAGCTTCCGTTAGCCTCCAACTCCTCCACCACTCTCAGGCTTTGTTCATTGTGCCTAAATCCCCCGCTATGAACGTCATTGAGCGCGTCTTCTCCGGTATGACCAAAAGGGGTGTGCCCCAAATCGTGGCCAAGGGCAATAGCTTCGGCTAAATCTTCATTTAAGCGTAGATTGCGGGCAATCGTTCGGGCAATTTGACTTACCTCCAGGGTGTGGGTTAGTCGCGTTCGATAGTGGTCACCAAAGGGAGCGATGAACACCTGGGTCTTGTGCTTAAGACGCCGGAAGGCTTTAGAATGAATTATCCTATCTCTATCTCTCTGGAACTCAGTTCTTAAAGGGCAAGGCTGCTCTTTCTTCTTGCGGCCCTTGCTTTCTCTGCTTTTGCTGGCCCACGGGGAGAGGGATCTTTCCTCGAGCTCTTCCTGTAACAGGCGATCAAACATACGGGGCATCAAGACCCTTTCCGTTTCCGCGGCCCTCTTCGAGCTCTCATCTCTTTTGAGGTAAGGATTTTTCAATCTCTCCCAGTTTTTGCATAAACTTCTTGGCTTTGCCGGGGGTAATTGAAATGATACTGTCATAGACAAAGGGCCCCACCTTGCTGAGGTGAGGACTGAAAGCGGACCCTTCCGTCCACCTGCTCGCGTTTTCAGAAACAGGGGATATGCTCAGTAAGATAAGAACTACGCTACAGAGCAGAATACCCTCCCCCGCTCCCAGCAAAAATCCTCCTGCCCGGTCCAAACCTCTCACCAGAGAGAACTTAGCCATCTTGTGCAGGGTCATCCCTGCCAATCCAAAGATTAAGGCGATGGCCACAAAGATAAACGCAAAACTAACCACATTGGCAACTTTGGGAGGGATGCTCTCGAATTCTCCCGAGATAAACCCGCCCAGCACTTCATACCTGTTTATGGCCACAATGAGGCCGACGAGGATACCTATCAGTCCAAAGGCTTCTCTGAACAGGCCTCTTATTGCACCTCTAATCACAAACAAGATGACTATGGCTAGGCAAATGACGTCAAGCCAGTTCATTGACCTTCTTTTTCTATTCTCTCCATGAGCTGTCGGATCTTTTCCTGGGCCCTTCGGTTCTTGTCCTTTATCTTGTGAAGTTCATCCGCGATGTTGAGGCACGCCAAAATACTAATTTGCTCCCTCCCCTTTTCATTGGTGGAGGAAGCAATTTTCTTGATTTTTCCATCCACATACGAAGCTATGGTCTTAAGGTATTCTTCTCCTTCCCTTGCCTTAAGATGGTATTCTTTATCGAAAATAACGAACTTCGCCCTCATTGGTGGGCTCAATTATTCCTCATAATTATTGCTTATCATACTATAAGAAAATTGGCGAATGTCAACCTCTGCTCCCGTTTTCCGTCGGTATCGAATCATCTCATTCCCTACCGGATTGAGAGATTACTCAGTGTTTGGGCAGAGCGTCTTTGAAGAGAGAATCTCTCCTCAAGGTCTCTTTTCTGTGGGCCAACCAACATCTCGATACAGGAGCTTCCCCAAAATTTCATATGATTGTTCCCAACAAGCTGAATTAAGGGCAAGCTCCAAAGATGTCAAAGCGGAAAACGACTTTCTGCGTGACAAACCTTGAGATTTTAGATAGAATGAAGGGAGCTCCCAAAGGGTTGTAGACAATGTTCCGATAAGGAGATAGCCAAATGGAGAAAGGTTTATTTGAAGAGCTGCGGGAGGAAATAGAGAAGATATCCCTGGTAGATACTCACGAACATTTTATTCTTGAAGAAGAGCGATTGTCTCTCTCCCTTGATGTTTTCCATCTTTTTCCTCACTACGCTTCCTCAGATCTCATCTCCTCGGGAATGCCTCATTCCCTGCTGGAAGAGGTGCGCTTGAGCCAGCTTCCGTTAGAGGAGAAGTGGAAGAAGTTTCAGCCATACTGGCTGAGAGTTAAGAACACGGCCTACTCCATGGCTCTCAAGATAATAGCTCGGGATATATTTGGAGTAGATGATATAAACGAGAAGAGCTACAAAATTCTTTCTGAGAGGATAGCCTCCTCAAACAAAAAAGGCTGGTACGCTCAGATACTGGAGGACAAAGCCAATATAGAATGCTGCATACTTTGTTTTCCTGGCGAGGGTAGAATTTCTGCCCCTCCTTCCAGAATAGAGGGTAGTTTGGACCGTATGGACCAAAAACTTGACATGAGAATCCCACCCCTGGGCCTTGATATTCTAAAACCAGTGGGTGTATTTGACGGACTGGTAGGTATTTGGAACCTCAAGCAGATAAGGAAACTGGAAAGGGAATATGACATGAGCATACACACCCTGGATGATCTATTAAAGGTTCTGGATTTGTCCTTCGAGGCGAGAATAAAGGAGGGGATAGTGGGTGTGAAAAGTGCCTTGGCTTACCATCGAACTGTCCACTATGAAAAAACTGCGAGACACGAGGCTGAGAAGGTATTCAATCGTATATTTAGTCACCTGGGGGAGGGAATCTCCTGGAGGGAAGCGAAACCCCTACAGGATTTTCTTATGCATGCCGTTATTCAGCGGGCGATAGGGGCAAAACTTCCCATTCAGATTCATACCGGTCTTCAAGAGGGGACCGGTAACATCATCACAAACACTAATCCTACCCATCTGGTAAACCTTTTCATCCAGTACCCCCAAGCCAAATTTGATATCTTTCATGCCTCCTATCCTTACACCGGAGAGCTTACGACCCTGGCCAAGAACTTTCCTAATGTTTATGCGGATCTTTGCTGGATGTACCTGATTTCTCCTTATGCTGCCAGAAGAATCCTCTCTGAATGGATAGAAACCCTTCCTTCCAACAAAATATTTGGATTTGGGGGCGACTATCTCATTGTAGAAGGAGCGTATGCTCATGCCAAGATGGCTCGGGACAATATAGCCAGGGTTCTTGCAGAAAAGGTGGAGGAGGGTTATTTTTCTCCACCAGAAGCTTTGGAGTTTGCCCGGAAAATCCTGAGAGATAAT
>CAYYHL010000115.1:0-6109 GCA_964471775.1 uncultured Clostridia bacterium | reverse complement strand
GTGAATATCTTGAAGAGGCCGTAGATTTCTTGAAAGAGAGAAATATAGAAATTCCTCTTAAGGAGGAACCTTTGTGCAGCGCGCATGAACACATGGGCTCTTTCTCGAGCTGTCCCGGCTCAAAGATAATGGATTTTAGAGAAGAAGATAGCGAGATATCAGAAGAGACTGGTAAAAGGCAATCCCAGCTAAGACAATGGCCCATTCAACTGCACTTGGTCTCACCTACCGCTCCTTATTACCAAGGTCGAGATGTGATCCTTACCGCAGATTGTGTAGCCTATGCCTTGGGAGATTTCCACAAGGATTACCTGAAAGGGAAAGCAATAGCTATTGCCTGTCCAAAGCTGGATGAAAGCCAGGATGTCTACATGGAAAAAATCAAGTCCTGGTTTGAAGATGCAAAGATAAGCACCCTTACAGTAATGATTATGCAGGTTCCCTGCTGTATGGGATTGTTAAGTCTCGCCAAACAAGCCGTAGAGAATTCAAAAAGAAAAGTTCCTATTGAATCTATTGTTGTGAGTTTACAAGGAGAGATTCTCTCAGAAGATTGGGCATAGAAGCTCTTCTACCTTACGCGGCCCCCTTTTGCGCTGAGGTTCATACCCGCCAGAGTGTCAAGGTCGGAATAAAAGTACTCAATTTTGTGCCGGGGAAGGGTTTGAGGCAGAAGGCGAGGTTTACTGTGCATGCTGAGGGGTCCCCTAGCCTCTTTCTTAATCTCTGACTGTCTTTTGTTTTGCTTGATTTTGCTTATCATCCAACCCACCTCCTTAGTCCTAGATTTGAGTTGCTTCCTTTGGTAGCCTTCATAGACAGAAGATGAGGTTTGATAGATGCAAAAAGCTTGAAAAAAGTTGGGTAGAGTTACAGGGAGCCTAGAATTGCCCGGTGGTCTTTGCAAAGCTCGTCCGGAATCTCTAACTGGGCATGAATGACCTCTTCCTGCCAATGAGCATTATAGAGTCGGCAGTTTTTATTCTTGCAGAAGGGATCGCCCGTCATATGAAAAAAGATAGCCTGCAGGAGGTATCCTTTCATAACTTCGGTTAATCGAGAATCCTCATAATCGATAAATCTGCCCTTAAACTCTTCCTTCAAGACTATAGGATCAGAGCCCAGCTGCCTTCGTAAATAGAGTTCTCTTGGTTTGGCAGGAGCTTCTACTAATCCTATCGTAGAAATAAGGGAGGGAAAGCTATAGATACTCACCCTGGCATGATATCGATGATTATTCTGATCCCAGGTCCCAAAAAGCTGGTTGATAAAGGCTATGTGGCAGCACTCGAGGCTAGATTCCTCCTTTGGGATAAGCCTGCCGAAAAGGGTGGCTAACTTGAAGCCCTCATAGAGAATTCCAAAAGCTTTAAGTTCGGGATTGAGAAGTTTCCTTTTTTCATATTCAACCTCAGCAGGAAGAGGTTCGAAGAATTCTCTTTCGTTGATCTTTCGAATCTTAAGCTGAGCCAGCTCTCTAGCCAAAGAATCTATTCTTTCTTCGCGGTGGGAGGGAGGAAACCGGGAGAGGTAATGGGCCAGAAACTCATCTCGGATGATAGTGGGGACTTCTTTCAGCTTTCGCTCTAGATAGCTAGTTATCTTGGCCATCTCCAACTTATCGGTCTTTGCCCCGTCATAAAGATATATGAAGCGGGGAGGCTTTATTGATGGAGAGAACATTTCCTTATTTTAGTTCTTCAAGGGCAATCTCTGCCCCTCTTTTTCCGGAAAGGAGCATTGCTCCAAAGGTGGGACCCATTCGGGGGAGGCCATAGGTTGTGGAAACAGCCATTCCCACTACCATGAGACCAGGGTGGACTTTACCGGTGTGTTCCACTATCAGATCCTCAGACTGAGCTACCCACATAGCTCCGAACCCAGGGACTTTAATGACATTTCTCTCCTCCAGTTTTCTTACCACGCAGGCATCGTGACCACTAGCGTCAACCAGAATCCTGGTTTCCATAGCTACGGGATCCACACAGGTAATCTGGCGGGGAAGAGCCTGAATGGGAGTCCAGTTAACTACTGCTCCTGCTACCTGGTTTTCTTCTCTCAGCACCACATCTTCGAAAACGGTCATGTTGGCGAACTTAACCCCCGCTTCACAGGCGCTAGAGATAAGTTTGGAGCAGGCGTAAGGACCATCGGACACGAAGAGTCCTTTGCTTACCTCTTCAAAGGGTATGCCTAATTCTCTAAGAATCTTCTCACCGGGACTCCTCACCGTGACCTTATTCATTAGATAACCACCAATCCAAAAACCCCCTCCCAGGTAATTATTCCGCTCCACTATCAGTACTTTTTTTCCTTTGGCGGCGATCTCTTTTCCCATCATTAGACCGCTGGGACCGGCTCCAACAATCAAGCAGTCGCTTTCCACGTACTCCTGAAATTGTTTTGAAAATTCCCCCACGATGGCCCTGGTTATATCCGCTTCACTTACAGGAGAGAAGATTTTCTTCTCAGCCATAATTTACCTCCATTATAGACCTACATACTTAGCACAAAGACTTCTGGCTACTGACTTATCAGTAGTCCCTTTGATTATGACTCTTCCCTGGGGAAAAACTACCAGTTCATATCCGTTTGTCTTGAAACTCAGCAGGTATCCGTTATAGGAAACCTCACCCACTTTCCCAAGAGTTTGCCGGAGATTCTCTAGGGAAATGTTGGTTTCTTCAGGCGGTGAGATCTGTACGGCATTTCTTCCGCAAAGGGCAGTAACCCAGGAGATTTCTTCTGATTTGAGAATTCTGAAATCGCGTTTGCCACAGGTGAGACAGTTCCCTCTCCTCATGATGTGGCTCTTGTTAAAGGTTCCTTGCCAGAAGTCCAGGTAGATGAGGCTCTGATTTAAGCTGTCACTTCCCATCAGCATTTTTAATGCTTCTGATGACTGCCAGGAACCAATAGCACTGGGCAGGGGATTTATGACCCCCTGAGTGTCACAGGTAGGTAGAGTTCCCGGCAAGGGAAGTTTATGGATGACGCACCTGAGACAGGGAGTTTTCTCCGGAATTATGTTCATACTCATCCCTGTCGCACCGATAACACCCCCATAAATCCAGGGAATCCAATTTTTCACGCAGGCATCATTGATCAAGAAGCGAGTTTCCATATTGTCTGTGCCATCCAGAACCACCTGGCATCCTTCTATCAATTTTTCAATGTTGCGAGGCTCTACGCTCAAAACCTCAGCCTCCAGGTGGATGGAAGAGTTGATTTTCTTAAGCTTATTTAGGGCGGCTATAGCTTTAGGTAAACGTTCCTTTGCATCTTCTTCATCGAAGAGAATCTGCCGCCCGAGATCTTGGAGTTCTACAAAGTCCCGATCCGCAATCTTAATCTCTCCTACCCCGGCTCGGGCCAGGTTATTGGCTATTACACTGCCCAAAGCCCCACATCCAATGATAATCACCCTACTCCTTAAGATGCTCTCCTGTCCTTTTCTACCAATCCCAGAAAAAAGAACTTGTCTGGAATATCGCTCAAAATTCATCTCGTTTCCCTTTGCGCCTTAGAATAAGATCTCCACAGCTTTGTAGGGACAGGCGGGCACACATAGACCACAACCTATGCATTTGTCCTTATCAAAAGTTACTGTCATTTCGTCTCGATCCAGAACAATAGCCTCAGTGGGACAGATGGGAATACAGATAGTGCAGTGAGTACACTTCTCATCAAGCCATTTTATGTCCTGAGCCAGAGACTGCACCTCAACTCCCAGCTCCTCAAGATAGTCCATCCCCTTTCTTAAAGACTCCTCCTTACCGCTTATCTCAATCATCAGACGTCCTTCTTCTCGCGGGCTAATCCTGGCTCTGATGATATTCACCTCTAGATTGCAATCCTTGATAAGATGGTAGGTTATGGGCTGATTGATTAATTTGTAGGGAAATGTCAGCACGACTTTCTTCTTTTGCATGGAAGCCTCCTTTCACATCTCAAATCACTCTAAAGCTCTTTCCTTAAGGGGCTTGAAAGTTAGCCCTGAATCCGCCGAGGGCAGGCTTTGAACGGGTTCTGTGAGAAGGAACTCGCCCCCCTTTATCCAACCTTTCAGAATATCAGCAATCTTTCTTGCCTTAGCATAGCTGGAAAGACTGCCCGTGGGAACTTCCTTTTCCTGCAATGTGATCTTTCCACTCTTGAGCTCTCGGTAGTTCACCTCCCCCAGACTGCCCGGCTCCAACTCAGGATAAGCCTGGCTGTAATCTATTACCTGGGCGTAAATATCCTCGTCCTTAACAGTGGTATAGGTGAGTATTTCCTCATCTAGAATAGGTATAGGAATCCCGATCCCTACAGTGAGAGTGGTTCCGTATCCATGCATGGTTGTTCCCCGTAGCCACTCTGGACTCATCTCCTTCAAATCTCCCATTACTGCCAGGGTGCCTGCTCCGGCCCGGGGAACCCCGTTGGGGGTGCGAGGAACAGTGGGATTGTGCTGGGTCCCCTGCCAGGCAACATAGCCTACTCCCCCTCCTAGGAAGATTCTCGTTCCTATGCCTATGGTCTTGTAGTATGGATCATTGAGAAGAGGCGAGAGCTGACCGGCGCTGCAGTAGTTAGCGTTCGCCAAATGGGGTTTTACTATTCCCATATAGGTATAGATGACTCTATCAGAGAGATTAACCGCCACATTATAATTCTGATAGGCATTGCGGGGGTTGAAGAGGACAGTTTCATTGAGATCTTTAATGTTGATCCAGGTTTCCAGTTTCTTTCGAGGATAACAGTCCGTCCCATAGGCAGTGGCGGTGAGTTTTAGGTCCTTGCCTGCTACCAGGTCCTCGATGACATGACCCCCTCCGTAGCTGAACCCACCCGGGTGAATCTTATTTCGAGGGTCATCGTCCGGTAGAGCGTTGGCCCCAATCAAGATATCTACAGCAGCAAATCCGGTATATACAGGTACATCATTGAGATACGCTCTTCCACCCCCCAGCTTTATCCTGGGTTTGGAATGCCCAATATTCAGATATACTCCTGAAGAACACATGGGACCAAAGGTGGCAGTGGTTACTACATCAATCTGCTCGGCAGCTCTTTTGGCTCCCTTTTCCTCGGCAATATCAATGATCTCCTCTGCCGTGACCACAACCGCTTCCCCTCTTTTTATTTTCTCGTTGATTTCTCTGATGGTTTTGGGCATTTTTACCTCCTGCCTTATGCAATTTTCCTTCATCCACCAAATAGATCCGTACTTAAATACCTCTCTCCTGTATCGGGGAGAATAGCCACGATGAGCTTCCCTTTGGAATCTTCTCTTTCAGCCACCTTTAATGCGGCAAAAACAGCCGCTCCTGAAGATATGCCGGCCAGAATCCCCTCCTCCTTAATCAGTCTACGGGTGGCTTCTGTCGCCTCCTCATTCGTGACCTGGATTACCTCATCAATAAGCTGGGTGTCGAGAACCTCTGGAACAAACCCTGCTCCAATTCCTTGAATTTTATGGGAACCCGCCTCCCTGCCGGAAAGTACAGCCGAGTCAGCCGGTTCAACGGCAATAACTTTAAAGGTTGGTTTTTTCTTCTTTATCACCTGAGCTACACCGGTAAGGGTTCCCCCTGTTCCTACTCCGCTTACCAGTATGTCCGCTTTCCCTGCCGTGTCCTCCCAGATCTCTCTGGCGGTGGTTTGCCGATGAATAGCAGGGTTGGCAGGATTCTTGAACTGTTGAGGGATAAAGACACGTGGATCTTCAGTTGCTATCTCCTCGGCTCTTTTTACCGCCCCGTTCATTCCTTCGGAGCCGGGTGTCAAAACAACCTCTGCCCCGAAGGCTGTGAGAAGACTTCTTCTTTCCAAACTCATGGTCTCTGGCATAACCAGGATCAGTCGGTAGCCTTTGACGGCGGCCACAAAGGCCAGGGCAATTCCCGTATTACCACTGGTCGGTTCAACCAGGACGGTATCATCCTTAATTAGGCCTTTGTTCTCGGCTGCCTCAATCATACTCAGCCCGATTCTGTCTTTAACACTTCCACAGGGGTTAAAGGACTCCAGTTTTCCTACCACATCTGCTCCTAAACCTTTAGCTATCCTGCGTAATCTAACCAGGGGGGTTTTGCCTACGAGCTCGGTAACGTCGTTGGCTATT
>CAYYHL010000114.1:0-6133 GCA_964471775.1 uncultured Clostridia bacterium | reverse complement strand
GACGAATTGGTATTTCTGGATATCACAGCAACCGTCGAAAAGAGGAAAACGCTGATTGACGCAGTAAAGAGAACCGTTGAGAGGACCTTTGTGCCACTCACAGTCGGGGGCGGCATTAAAAGTATACAAGATATTGAAGATTTGATAGAGGTGGGCGTTGCCAGGGTATCCATCAACACAGCCGCGATTCGAAGTCCAGATTTTGTGAAAGACGCCGCAAAAAAGTTCGGCACCGAAAAAGTCGTCATCGCCATCGACACCCGTGGCTCCCGCAGCTCACCTAAGGTTCCCTCAGGTTTTGAAGTAATGGTAAGTGGTGGAACTGAGCCTACCGGAATAGACGCTGTCGAATGGGCAAAGAAAGTGGAAAATTTGGGCGCGGGTTCAATCTTACCCACAAGCATGGACGCGGACGGCACCCAGGCTGGGTATGACATCCCGATGACCAGGGCCATAGCCGATGCGGTGAACCTGCCGGTGATCGCATCAGGTGGGGCCGGAACGCTCAAACACCTTTACCAGGCCATTACTGAAGGCTACGCAGACGCTGTCCTTGTCGCCTCAATTGTACACTTTGGAAAATATACGATTAAAGAGATAAAGGAATACTTGGCTGGGCGAGGAATACCCGTGAAATTGTAGTGTCCGGTAGATACACCTCCCAGCTGCAGTTTTCATCTGCCATACCCTGAGAAGATGCCAGTCTGCTCCAAAAAGGATCCTAAAATGCTCAAAGTACACCAGGAACACGTGGTCAGATGCCACCTATTTACCGGAGGAAGGAGGTATCAAGCATGACAAATCGCATTTTGTGGATTAACCCAATTGGATCTGATGATTTTGATTACCCCATCAAAGAGTTTCTGGAAACCGGGAAAAGTGCTGATACGGAAATCAATGTCGTCTCTTTGACCAGGGGTCCCCTGCACCTTGAGTATCACTACTACGAAGCTCTGGTTCTGAGCGATACGCTGCATCTGGTGAAACAATATGAGAAAGAGGGATACGACGGGGCAGTCATCGGCTGCTTTTATGATCCGGGCCTCAGAGAAGCCAGAGAAATCACAGACAAACTGGTTGTTACGGCTCCGGCAGAGGCCTCCATGCATATTGCTGCTAGCCTGGGTCATAAGTTCTCCATTATCGTTGGCCGAAAAAAATGGATCCCCAAGATGAAGGAAAACGTGGTCAACTATGGATTCAAAGACAGATTTGCCTCTTTCAAATCAGTGAATCTAGGCGTTTATGAGTTTCAAAAGGATCTATCTGAGACCACCCGAAGGCTACAGGCAGCGGCGAGAGAGGCTGTCGAGAAAGATCTTGCGGAAGTGATTATTTTGGGATGCACTGCCCAGTTTGGATTTTTCCGGGAACTGCAGAAAGACATTGGTGTGCCGGTAATCGACCCTATTCTGGGCGCTCTTAAATATGCGGAGCTCCTCATCCAGCTGAAAAAGAGATTCAACTGGGGCCACAGCAAAATCTATGGTTTTGAGGCACCACCCAGGGACGAAATCAAAAAATGGAAGCTGGAAGAACAGTATAGGACTAAAGGAATCTGGACTTAGAGGAAACGCTACATGGAGAGGAGAGTTAGAGTTGGTTTTGATGTCGGAGGAACCTTCACCGATGGGGTCGTAATGGAGGGTAGAGAAGTACTGGCTAAGGTCAAGTCACTCACCACCGAAGATGTCACCAGCGGAATCATTGATGCTCTGGACAGTCTTCTAGCCAGATCCCGGGTTTCGCCAAAAGACATAAGCATGGTCTCTCTGGGTACCACCCATACCACCAATGCCATCATTGAGCGCCGAAATCTTAACCAGGTAGGGATCCTCCGCCTGGGAGCTCCGGCTACTACGGCTATTCCTCCACTCACCGGCTGGCCGGAGGACCTAAAGAAAGGTATTGGAGGAGTGAGAAACGTCTTTGTTGTCCGTGGGGGCTCAGAGTACGACGGTCAGGACATCGTTCCCCTTGACGAGAAGGCTATTGCTGAGGCCTGCCGCAAGATGAAGAACCGAATAAATTCGGTCGCCATTACTGGTGTTTTCTCTCCCATCATTGCCAAGCATGAGGAGCGGGCCGCGGCGATCGTGAGAAACATATTGGGGAACAAAATACCTATTACACTTTCCCACCGCATTGCTACTATCTCTCTTCTGGAACGAGAAAACTCCACTATTCTTAATGCCTCAGTGATCAGCGTAATGCGGCGTGCGGTGGCTTCACTCCGGAAGGCGGCTAAGGAACGAGGTATCCTGACTGAGCTTTTTATTGTCCAGAACGACGGGACCGTAATGCTCGCGGATTACGCAGTCAGCTATCCTATTTTCACCATAGCTTCTGGTCCAGCTGCCAGCGTCAGGGGATCTGTGTATCTCTCAGGAATAGAAAATGGAGTAGTGGTGGATATCGGCGGCACCTCAACCGATGTGGCCTACATCATCAATGGCTTTCCCAGAGAGTCCTCTATCACCGTTAATATTGGCGGGGTAAAGACAAACATTCGATGTCCGGACCTTCTCTCCATAGCCCTGGGTGGGGGGACAATAGTCAAGAACCATAACGATGAGGTTACCGGCCTTGGCCCTGAAAGCGTCGGCTATAACTTGGTGAGACTTGGCCGCTCTTTTGGTGGCCCACTTACAACTGTACATGATATTGCAGTGGCAACGGGTAAACTCCGCGAGAAACTGGAGGTTTTCGAAACCAACTACCTTACCAATGAGGCTAGGGTCAAATCTCTTTCTCCCGGCCTGGTCCAGAATGCCCAGCTAGCTGTCAAAGAGGTCCTGGAAGAGGCTATTGACAAGATGAAAACGACGGCGAAGGCTATTCCCGCTATCTTTATCGGCGGCGGGGCTCTTGTAGTTCCTACTGAAGATATGAAGGGAACCAGTGAGATCCTCAGCCCGAAGCATTTCGAGGTAGGAGGGGCTATTGGGACTACCATTGCGGAGATTGGAGCTTATGCCGAGGGAGTGGTTGACCTGGAGCGGGAGGAGCGGCAAGGAGCTATTGAGAAGGTAACCGAACAAGCCAAGGATCATGCCGTTGCGGGCGGAGCTATTCGGGAAGCCATTGAAGTAGTTGACGTAGAAGAGACTCCCTTTACTTACATGCCGGGCAAGCGGGAAAAGATCCGAGTGCGAGTCAAGGGAAAGATCTTTCGGTAGGAGCAGCAATGTCTGTAAGAGAGATTCTGAAGGAATGGGGAGTCAAAAACTTTCGGGTGATTGATAAAGAGGCAATCCGCCAGATCACTCTGGGAGCATCGATTTTGGCCACAGGGGGAGGTGGAGATCCGGAGATCGGACTGCTCTGGACCTATAAAGTCCTGGATGAGGGTAAAGAGATAATTATGGTAGATCCTGTGGACATTCCTGAGGACATTCTGGTGGCCGGCCCCGGTTGTCTGGGGGCAGCCCTCGTTCTAACAGAAAAGCCCCCTGGCAGTGAAGTTTTGAATCTGGCCATAGTCAAACTAGAAAACTATATGGGAAGAAAACTACAGGCAACCATACCCATAGAATGCGGCGGAGTGAATTCACCAGTAGCCTATGCTGCTGCCGGAGAATTTGGGGTACCGGTAGTTGATGTTGACGGGATGAACCGAGCCTTTCCTGAGCTGCAAATGACTTCCTGGGTCACTCACGGAGTTCACGCTTCGCCCACTGTATCTGTTGACGATCGAGGCAATGTCACGGTTATTGACACTAAGGATAATGACCTCTTGGCCGAGAACCTGGCCCGCAGAGCCGCTATGGCCTACGGCGGTATCTCCTGGATTGCCACCTATCCCATGAGCGGAAAGGAAGTAAAAGAAACGTCTATTATTAACTCCCAGAGTATTGCGTGGGCCATAGGCAAAGCTATTTACCAAGCCCGAATCAAGCATCTTGATCCTATCCGGGAGCTCCTCAAGAGCTTAGAAGTGGAGAGGAAAGTCAAGGGTTTCTCTGTTTTCAAAGGAAAGATCGTGGACATTAGCCGCCAATTCGGTGGTGAGGCTGCCAAAGGCTTTACCCTTGGCGAGATTACCATGGAGGGTATTGAGGAATACAGGGGGTGTGTTGCCAGGTTAGATTTTCAGAATGAGTGGCTTAATCTGCGCATTGATGAAAAGATAAGATGCATGCCGCCAGATCTCATTGCTATCCTGGATCCGGAGACTGGGGAGCCCATCAGGACTGACGTAATGAAATACGGATACCGGGGGACAATTGTTCTCATTCCTGCCCATGAGCGGATGAGAACTCCGAGAGGAATCCAGGTCTTTGGCCCCCAACATTTCGGTTATGATCTTGAGTACGTTAAAGTGGAGAAGCTAAATCAAAGCTAGAGAGGAAAGGTATGTTGAATGAAGTAAAACAGCTGGTGGAATCAAATCCTCACTATAAGGTTCTTCTCAACACCATCCTGGGTAGCCCCTATATCGAGAGGCAGGCCCTGGTAAAGAAAGTCGGACTCCCCGCTGAGAACTTTGAGGTGCTGCTAAAGAGCCTGGAAGATAAGTTGATTGTCCTGGAGCTTGCCAGTCAGGCTGAACACAGCGTTGAGTCCCGCGTGCCCAAGAAGATCTATGTCATTAACCCGGAGATGGAGCAAGATATACGGGGCATACTAGGCAAGAGTTAACCTTCAGCAAATTCTCTTCATTCTCCAAAGCTACTCTTTAATATCTTAGCCTGGATATCATCTCGGAAATATCGCCCTCGGCATTTTATTTCACATGAGGCTCTGATCTATGGAATACCAGCAGCGAGTAGCCGCCCTAAGTAAACACCTGGGGGAAAGGGGACTCGATGTGGCGGTGCTATTCGACCCGGCTAATGTCAGGTACATCACCGGCTTCAGACTAAACAGAGCCACCAGCTCTATTTTAATCATTAATAGCAGCGGTTCTCTTACCTTTGTCGTAGCTCGACTTGACTATGAGCGGGCAAAACGGGACTGCTGGATCGGAAATGAGAATATTCTCTTCTTTCCTGAGGACACTAAAGATTACCTGAAGGTCCTTCACCAACCTTTGAGGAAGGCAGAAACTGTCGGCATCGAGGAAAAAAGTATCACTCACTACCAGCTCTTTTACCTGCGCCAGATTTGCAGAAATACCCTGAAGCTAGCGTCCATTGAAAGTGATCTCTCCGAGCTCAGGGCCATTAAATCACAGGAAGAGATTGAAGCGATTCGCCGGGCGGCCGCTATTGCGGATGAAGCGATGACAGAAGTTTTCAACATGGTCAAAAAGGGAATGACCGAGGCCGAAATCTCCTCTTATGCTGAATATGTAATGAGAACTGAGGGAGCAGAAGGAGCCTCTTTTGAGCCTTTTCTCATGTCCGGTGAGAACGCCTGGTTGCCGCAGCGCCTCTCTTCACAGAAAAGATTGAAAGAAGCAGAGCTGATGATTCTAGATTTGGGAGCGATTTATGAAGGCTACTGCTCCGATCTTACCAGGACCTCTGGTCTTGGCAGTTTAACCCGGGACCAGGAGAGGATCTTCAAGGTGGCTCTGAAAGCCCAACAAGCGGCCATTGCCTTGGTGAGGCCGGGCATGAAGGCAGCTGAGGTTGATGCAGTTGCCCGAAAAATCATACAAAGAGAGGGATATGGAAAATACTTTCCCCATCTTACAGGTCACGGAGTGGGGCTCTCTATCCATGAGCTGCCCATCATAGACAAAGGTGTCGAAACTCCTCTCAGATCCGGTATGGTTATTACCATTGAGCCCGGGATCTACCTTCCAGGAGTGGGAGCAGCTCGGATTGAGGACATGGTGTTGGTCACGGACACAGGATACGAGCTTTTGACCAGAGCAGAAAGGGAGCTAATTTGAAGAGAAAGTCTCATCGAAGAGTCTATGAGATTCTTAAGGAATGGGGAGTACAAGAATACGAAGTTATTGATAAGAAGGCCCTTCAGGAGATTACTCTGGGAGCATCCATTCTAGCTACGGGAGGTGGAGGTGATCCAGAAATTGGGCTGCTTTGGGCCTATAACGTGGTCAACGAGGGAAATGACATTGTGATGATTGATCCTCACGATATGCCCGATGATGCACTGGCTACTATCGCCGGATGTCTGGGCTCAGCTCTAGTCTTAACCGAAAAGCCACCCAATGGCCAGG
>CAYYHL010000113.1:3474-6163 GCA_964471775.1 uncultured Clostridia bacterium | reverse complement strand
GGACAGTCTCGTAATTCTATTTTAACCCCTGCAAAAAGTCAAGGTATCTCTCGGCGCGATTTTCCCTTGCTCCACAGGAACCTTCTTCCCGTCTTCGACGGCACGCATGTCCCGAATGTCACTTCGGAAAAATGTGCCTCAAAACGAGCAAGAACAAAGCTCCTTCTATCTCACATATCAGTACTTTCTTGGTGGTATCAAGAAAATGCAAGGATTTGGACGAGGAGGCGCCTGAGGTTGACATATTGAATCTGGGTAGTATAATATACCTAGAAAAGTAGGTTGTACGTGGCTACGAAGAGAGGGTGTCTTACCCAGAACTGAAGGAAGAGCTATCCTTCCAATCTAATTTCCCAACAAGCAAGGCTCCAGCTAGGTTATCGTGATGCGGTGTGCCAGCACAAGAATTCTTTCAAATGCCAAGCAAACAGTTCGTCAACAAAAAGGCCAGGCACGAATATGAAATCCTGGATAGATGGGAAGCAGGGATTGCCCTCAAGGGATCGGAGGTTAAATCCATCCGTGAAGGGAGAGTCAGCTTCACTGGTAGCTTCGCTCACATCAAGGAAGGAGAAGCCTATCTTCATAATCTTCACATAGCACCCTATTCAGCCATAGGATATCCTGTTGGCGATCCGAAAAGAGAGCGAAAACTGCTCCTCCACAAAAGGGAAATTCAGAGCCTGACCGGGACCCTAAACCAGAAGGGGTTGACACTAATTCCGTTACGAATATACTTTAAACGAGGAATAGCAAAAGTAGAGATAGGTCTGGCACGAGGGCGAAAGCTCTATGATAAGAGACAGAAACTTAAGGAAAGAGACACCAGGAGGCAAATAGAGCGAACACTAAAGGAAAGAGATTCCAGATCACTGAGATTTTAGTGATTGAAAACACGAAAGTAGCTTCTGGAACCAAGTTCCTGAGAGAAGATAACATTTCTGAATATCTCAAGAAAGGGGGCGATCTGGCTTCGACAGGATAAGGGGGATTAGGACGGCATGCCAAGGGCATCGGATACCTTGTAAATCCATCCGTTCCTAAACTCAAGCGCCAATCCAATGTTGGCTTTTAGCTACAACTAGTAGCTACGTTCCCTTGCTTCATGCTCTATGGAGTAAGAAGGGCGTCAGAAAATAGAGCTAGCTTACCTTCGAGCAGGGAGAGGGTAAGTGAAACCGTACCTGCTAGTGTTCTTTTCATCCCGTCTACAGGAGAAAAAGAAGACGAAAACCAAAATGTAGACTAAGTGTGAAGATGTCCTAACTTCTCTGTTCCTGGACGAGGGTTCGATTCCCTCCGCCTCCACCAATATCCCTCCGACAAGCAGGGACTCAAGTAGGTATCCAATCTTGAATTCACCCCCCAAAATCGAGCTGAGTTCTCGATAAGGTGCAAGATGTATAAAATAATAGTATGTGGTGCCTGCGGGAGAATGGGAAGAGAGCTCGTTAGGGTCATCGATGAGTTAGAGAATATCCAGCTAGTGGGGGCTATTGAAGCACCAAACCACCCGTGCCTGGGAGAAAAGATAGGGAAAATTGAGGTTTCCTTCAATTTAGAAGAGTCCATCCAGGAGGGTGCAGTGGTGGTAGAATTCACCACTACTTCTGCAACGCTAGAGCATCTCGGTGTAGCCAAAAGGAAAGGCACCCCCACGGTAATTGGCACAACGGGTTTCAAGGATGAAGAAGAATATAGCATCATAGAAAAAACCTCGCAAGAGATTCCAATTCTTCTTTCTCCCAACATGAGTGTAGGAATCAATCTCATGTACAATCTGGTGAAGCAGGCCTCACAGATCCTTCAGGGGAAAAAGTTTGACCACGAAATTATAGAACTGCACCATCGCCTAAAAAAAGACGCCCCTAGCGGGACAGCCAAGAAGATTGCCGAAATCATTGCCAAAGCGACAGGAAAAGATCTCTCAGAGAACTTGGTCTACGGAAGACAGGGAATAACCGGTGAAAGGACAGAGAAAGAGATAGGTATTCACTCCGTGAGGGGAGGGACCGCCGTGGGAGAGCATACAGTTGTCTTCGCTGGAAATGGGGAGAGATTGGAAATTACCCATCGAGCTGACTCACGGCGTATCTATGCCCTGGGAGCTATCTTGGGAGCTCAGTTTATCACGGGGAAACAAAAGGGACTGTACGATCTCCAGGATGCTCTTGCAGCCAAATAAACCAATTGATATCCCTCCCTAGAAGATCGTTTTCCGGACATCTTTTCATCTCTTGAGATTTGAAACAAGCAAGGCAAAGGGTTCACGTCATTCCAAAGAAGAAAAGGTGCCCAATCAAGATGTAAGTTATTTGCAATCATGGGGGTCTACACAAATTACAGTGATTGAAAACATAGAAGACTCTCAAGGTGAGATGCAAGTTCTTCAAGAATCTAAGATTTCTCCACAATCAAGATATTAAGGGATCCCGCGGGAGCGCTGAAGAAAAATGAGTTTACGAATCGAGAGAACAAAAAGGCTGGCATCCTTGCCTCTTTATCTATTTGCCGAGCTTGACAAAACAAAGAATGAGGTGAGAGCATCTGGACAGGATCTTATCGACCTGGGAGTGGGAGATCCAGACCTCCCCACTCCCCGACCTATTATCGAGAAACTTTGCCAGGCAGCCAAGAAACCTCAGAACCATAGATATCCTTCGTACCAGGGTCTTCTTTCCTTCCGCCA
>CAYYHL010000113.1:2093-3374 GCA_964471775.1 uncultured Clostridia bacterium | reverse complement strand
AGAAACCTCAGAACCATAGATATCCTTCGTACCAGGGTCTTCTTTCCTTCCGCCAGGCGATAGCCAACTGGTATCTCAGGAAGTTTGGGGTTGAGCTGGACCCTCAGGCAGAGATCCTCACCCTCATCGGTTCTAAGGAAGGGTTAGCCCATCTCCCACTGGCCTTAGTCAACCCAGGCGAGATAGCTCTGGTTCCAGATCCCGCCTATCCGGTTTACAGGGCTGGAGTCATATTTGCCGGAGGCAGGGTAGTCTCTCTTCCCCTTCTGGAAGAAAACCATTTCCTGCCCCGATTGGAGGAAATCGAAAAGAAGACGGTCCAGGAAGCCAAATTGCTATTCCTGAACTATCCCAACAATCCCACGGGTGCAGTAGCCAGTGAGAGTTTTCTATCTGGAATAGTGGAGTTTGCTCAAGAGTACAATGTGGCAGTCTGTCATGACTTTGCCTACTCCCAGATTGCCTACGATGGCTACCAAGCCCCTTCTCTTCTGCAAATCAAAGAAGCAAAAGAAGTAGGAGTTGAGTTCCATTCTCTTTCCAAAACCTTCAACATGACGGGTTGGCGGATAGGGTTTGCGGTGGGAAACAGAAGAATCATACAGAACCTGAGAGAACTAAAGACCAACGTAGATTCGGGAGTTTTTCAGGCTATTCAGGAGGCAGGAATAGAAGCCCTGAGAATGGATGAGGAACTCACCACCTCCATGAAAGAGACCTATCAGACTCGCCGGAACTGCTTAATTCGGGGTCTAAGAGAGCTTGGCTGGCGGGTTGATGCTCCAAAGGCAAGCTTCTATCTCTGGCTGAGAGTCCCTATTCCTTGTTCCTCCTTAGATTTTGCTCAAAAGCTCATGAGAGACTGCGGAGTGGTAGTAACACCCGGGGTGGGATTTGGCAGGTGTGGCGAGGGGTACATAAGAATTTCCTTAACCGTAGATGAAAAAAGAATGAAAGAGGCGATAGAAAGGATAAAGGCTGCCTCTTTTCTCCAGGGGAGAGCTTGAAAATGAGAAAGTTAAGTATCAATGTGGATCATGTGGCTACTCTTCGAGAAGCCAGGGGGGGGCTCGAACCTGACCCAGTAGCAGCGGTTCTTCTGGCAGAGCTCGGAGGCGCCAGCGGAATAACTGTTCACTTAAGGGAGGACAGAAGACATATCCAGGAACGGGATCTTGAGGTTATGAAGAGGGTGATCAAAACCAAACTAAACCTGGAGATGGGTGTGAGTGAAGAAATAGTCAAAATTGCTCTTAAGATAAGGCCGGATGTAGTCACTTT
>CAYYHL010000113.1:0-1993 GCA_964471775.1 uncultured Clostridia bacterium | reverse complement strand
TGAGTGAAGAAATAGTCAAAATTGCTCTTAAGATAAGGCCGGATGTAGTCACTTTGGTGCCCGAGCAAAGAGAAGAGCTAACCACACAAGGGGGATTGGATCTTTCCCGGGACAACCCCAGATTAAAGGAGGTTATAAGTCTCGTCCACCAGGCCAAAATCCCGGTTTCTCTTTTTATCAACCCGGACCCTAACAGTATAAAAAGGTCTCACAGGCTGGGTGCAGATATGGTCGAACTTCATACTGGAATCTATGCCGAAAAGCAAGATGTCATGGAAGCAGCTACAGAGGTGGAGAGAATTGCTGGAGCTGCGGCACTCGCCAAGAAATTGGCCTTGGGGGTTAATGCGGGGCACGGGCTGAATTACCAGAATATACATAAAATATGCCTGATTGAGGACATCGAAGAGTTCAGCATAGGCCATGCCATTGTCTCCCGAGCTTGTTTGGTGGGAATGAAGGAAGCAGTAGGGGAGATGGTAGAGCTGATAGGAGGATAGGGAGAAGCTTTCAAATGATAAAGGGAATTGGGATAGATATGGTGGAAGTGGATAGGTTGAGACACATTATCCAGCGATGGGGGGGGCGGGCCAGAAAAAGAATGTTCACCCCTGAAGAATTAGCCTGCGCCACCTCTAGGAAACAGGGAGAATTTATCTATCTGGCGGGAAGGTTTGCCGCCAAGGAGGCGGTAGTTAAGTCCTTAGGCCAGTATACGGGTTGGTCAGAAATTGAGATATCAAGGGAGGAAAACGGTAGTCCACGCGTTACCCTCAAAGGAAAGACAAAAGAGGCTGCCCGGGAGCGGAGAGTCAAAGAGATCTTAGTTACCCTCTCCCACACAAAGACCTATGCCATAGCCGAGGCAGTGGCTCTGGGGGAAAACCAGTGAAGATAGTAAGCGCTCAAGAGATGCAAGGTATAGATGCTCAAGCCATCGAAAAATTGAAAATTCCCAGCTTAGTGCTTATGGAGAACGCTGGGTGCGGAATCCTGCAGGTAATAGAAAAAGAATATTTCCCTCCCGAGGGCAGGTTCATCACCATTTTCTGCGGTCCCGGCAACAATGGAGGAGACGGAATGGTGGTGGCCAGGCATCTATTCAATCGGGGAGCCAGGGTGAGAGTCCTCCTCTTGACGGAAAAAGATAAAATTAGGGGGGATGCCGCTATCAATCTAGAAATTATCCTCAATATGGGTATTCCCCTCGAGCAGCTCCTCTCGCCCCGGCATGTGAGAAACCTGAAGCAGAAGCTAGCCTCACAAGACTTATTGGTAGATGCCCTCCTGGGAACTGGTTCAAAAGGAGCTCCCCGAGGATTGATAAGGGAAACTGTTCACTTGATAAACGAACTAAAGATACCCACCGTTTCCGTGGATCTTCCCACCGGAGTAGATACAGATACCGGCCAGGTGGAAGGCGAAGCTGTTCAGGCAGACTGTACAGCGACTTTTGTTCATCCCAAGCGAGGATTCTACCTCTACCCCGGCATGGATTATACTGGAAGAATAGTAGTAGTAGACATAGGTATTCCAAAAGACTTGGGGGTAGAAGAGACAAAGTGTCATCTTATCACTTCCAAAGATTTCCCCGAGCAGCTTTTTTACCGAAAGCCCTCCTCCCACAAAGGGAACTTTGGGCATGTTTTAGTCCTGGCCGGTTCAGAGGGTATGACTGGTGCTGCCTCACTGGCCGCGCTGGCCTCTCTTCGGATGGGAGCAGGACTGGTCACCCTGGGTATCCCCAGGAGTCTCAACCAAATTCTGGAGATCAAACTAACCGAGGTAATGACCCTGCCTCTTGATGAAACTCCTGAAAAGACATTATCATTGGAAGCTTTTGAGAAGATAAGGGAGTTTTCCCGAAAGTCAAGAGCTGTAGCCGTGGGTCCAGGGATCTCTGCAAATAATAGCACCAAAGAGCTGGTCAAGCGTCTCGTAGCGGAGCTTGAGGTTCCTATGATTCTTGATGCCGATGGTGTCAGCGCCTTTG
>CAYYHL010000112.1:0-6167 GCA_964471775.1 uncultured Clostridia bacterium | reverse complement strand
CGTCAACAGAAATAGATTTGTTATCAACATTAAGATGCGATGGTTCCGGGGCGGGGATGGACGACGTTAGAACTTTTTTCGAAGAAAATATAGAGATCCCAATCTACGACATTCCTCTACGACACCAGGTGAGAGCACACTGACCTAAATCTCAGCACTTTTCAATTTGCGTGCTGTGAGATAAAGCCTAACAGAAGAAAACTAGACGTCAACCAGGACTGAAATTCTGCAGACTCTCATTGACACAGCTGATTTTGGGACTAAGATGAAAGTGCGCTGATAGATATCAACAGAAACAGGAGCAAGACAATGAACAAAGCAGAACTGGTAAATGAGGTAAGTGGTGAAATGGGAATAGCGAAGAGATCAGAATATGATTAATGCTGCGACTGAAACAATTGGAAATACCCTTCGTAGAGGAAAAAAGATTACTCTCGTTGGCTTCGGGTCTTTTCAAGTTGCAAACAAGAAAGCAAGAAGAGCAGTAAATCCTCAAACAAGAGAAGCTATTCAGATGGCTGCAAAGAAAGTACCGAAGTTCATACCAGGAAAGAATCTGAGAGAGAAAGTGCGTTAAAGGAGAAAGAACACGTTTTCCATGAAATTTCCTCTTGGCATCGTCTCTTTTGGGAGAAAGAAGTTCGAAGGAAGAACCTTCAAAGTGAAAGGAGGAGTCAAGTGGCAACCTATATTATCTTATTCCGCTTTACTGAGAAGGGCATACAAGGGGTTAAGAAGAGTCCGGAGCGTATCCAACAAGCCAAGAGATCCTTTGAGGCTCTGGGTGCTAAGGTAAGACAGTTCTACTTGGTGATGGGACGCTACGATACTATATTTATCGTCGAGGCACCCAATGATGAGACTATAGCCAAAGCTAATCTTTCCCTGGGGTCTCTCGGTAATGTCCGCACCGAGACCTTGCGAGCTTTCACCGAGGAAGAGTACGAGAAGATTGTGAAAGACCTTCCCTGAGGTCTTGTTGAAGAGAAAACCCAGGCCAGTTGCAGGATATTAAGGAGGATGCTCTGATATGAGTTGATCACTCAAAGTGGGCTACCCAAATTGATGCTCTAGTCCGCGATCCGGGAACGGGACCTTGTTAGAACCGCGCTGCAGAATCTCGAGGAAATTGCTGAGATCCCAACCTACAGCGTACCAGCGTGATTCAGACCCATTCTTGAGAGTGATTTCTGACACCGGGAACAGGACGATGTTCGAACTTTTTTCGAGAGAACCGAGGAAGAAGTCGACATTCCGGCAAATGCTCTTCCAGTGTGAGTACAGCCCGTTCGTGAGCCAACTCTCTGGCTACCGTCCGAAGTCCTCCTGGTCTCTTCAGGGCTCGAACTTAAACGAGGGAAGTGAGAGTTTCGGGTAAGCTTTCCTGTTTCATTGAGCGAAGTAAGTCTAACGTAGAAAGTGGTACAATTAATCGGGCAGGGAAGAAAGGAGGGGAATATGAATACCTCGAAGATAGTCCTCTTAGCATCATTGTTGGCAGTGACTGTGTTCTCTTCTGGTTGCATGCAGATTATTCAGGAGATCAAAGTGTATTCTGACGGAACCGGGACGATGGCGGAAACAGTGAAACTCTCCCCCATGGTAGCCCAGATTATGGCAGGGTTCGCGGAGGGTATGTCAGGCTCTGGAGAACCAAAACAGGAAATGACCTCTCCAGACAATCTTTTTCCCGAAGAGCAGTTCCGAGAAAAAGCCCAGCAAATGGGAGAAGGGGTAGAGTTTCTCTCTCGAGAGGTGAGGGAGTTCGAAGAGGAAATGGTTGGTTACGTAGCTACCTACAAGATCAACAGTATCGATGATTTCACCTTGAACCCACAGGCAAAGGATCCAACCATGGAAACACCAGGAACGAACACTCCCATAACCTTTACCTTTGAGAGGGGAACGAGTTCTTCCTCCCTTAAGATTAGGCAGCACTTCCCAACCAACGAGGTCGGCCCCAAGGGAGAAGCGAGAACGGAACCTCCAGTGCAAGGTGGGCTTGGCGACGCCGACGAGAAACAGATGGCCCAGTTCGCAGAGATGATGAAGGGAATGAGAGTCCAAATCGTCGTTGAATGCGAAAATGAAATTGAAAGAACCAACGCTGAATGGAGGGATGGAAATCGCATTGTCTTGGTGGACTTTGATATGGAAGAGCTCTTCTCCCACCCCGAGAAACTACAGATGTTGAGCCAGATGCAGCAGCCGCAGAGCAAGGAGGACCTTGAAAGTCTCCTACAGGGAATAGAGGGGATCAAGTTCGATGCAAGTGAGGAGATCGAGGTTACCTTTCGGTAGACTTCCGCTTCGGCTATCGGGTCAAGGACGGTACTTCGCAGCATACCTCCAAAACCACATTGACAAGTGCTGAGATTTGGCCTACGTTGGGCTTGAAAGGTGTAATTGGTAGGATTTAAGCCAGTGCGCGGGTAGGCTGATGTGGGGCTACTTGTGCACAATTGGCTCAGCACACTAAGGAATTGAGAGAGCTGAGATAATCTATGGGCGGAGGTGAAAAATGGAAGAGAAAAAAGACGGATCAGGAAGAGCGTGGACACTCGCCGGACTGTCCTTCCTTGCCTGCATTCTTTTCGGTACAGGCATTGGCCTACTCTTTGGAAGACCCGATGTCGGTGCACCCATAGGAGTTGGCACTGGATTCCTTGTGATGGCCCTTATTGGCGTAAGAGCCGTTGAACCGACCCCAATTACGGTACGCCTACCAAGGAGCCTTGGGAGAGTCTTCCTATCGGTTGTAGGAGTTCTTGTTATCGTATGCGGCCTCTTCATACTGTATAACCCTGATCTTCTATATCCTTGGGTTGCAGGTATTGCTACGGTAGTTATAGGATTTGTCGTTCTCCTGGCAGGGTTAGTTGTACGGCATAAGAAGGAGTAGTTGTAACAGAACGACAGCACACAACAGAGTCTGTCTGCCACAGTACTTTGCACCTTTGCCTAAACCTAGCTTCGCTGGGCTTCAGATAGGCTCGGAAGATCAAACCTAGACACGCATCACTCACTTTGAAGAGCAAATCTTCCACACCACAACCCTCCAAACCCAGATTGACAAGTGCTGAGATTTGGCCTTGAAAGACTTCCTCAATAACTCGGCATCCCCCGAGTTTTCAAAACATCCTATATCCTGCGTGTGAGGTTTACTTGTTTGCTCGGCTGCCTTCCAAGGACTACCTCCCGCTATACAGTCTGAAGCTACTTGTAACTAGGGAGACTTTGCTGACTCTGTTCGATGACCAATTAGCCCCTTTTATCCACTACCGTTGTGCCAAGTTGCACTTCACAATTTTTTATCTACAGCATTCTGGAAATCTCTCGACGGAACTGTAAAAGTCTTCCAATCATTACTAACGTCGAAAAATTCGACTTCCTGATATGCAACGTGAATTATCAAACCTATCCAGTTAATTTGGGGATATTCAGATGACATACTTTTCCTTCTCAAACCATTTCTAAATGACTCTGACCTGCCCCCATTGATTCTACCACTTCCTAAGTTAGAGTCACGGGCATGATAACTTCGGAAGCGGGTGGTCGGTAACCCAGGGCACTGTGCGGCCTTACTTGATTGTACTCCTTTCGCCACTCTTCAATCAATACCCTCGCTTCAATTAGTGTTGTGAATGCCTCTAGATTGAGCAGCCCGTCCTGACGTGTCCCCCAAGAATTAACCCAACCACGATTCTAGACCAAGGATCGCACGGAAGAGATGTAAATGGTCAGTTGATTCATGCTTGTGGTGTTAACAACTATTAATTTTTGCTATTAGGCTAAACTGACAAGAATAGGAAAGGCCCAGGGTTGGATTGTGCAGAAAGACAACTTGCGGATTCGTATAGCGGCAAGAATTGTCTGAGGCATCATATTGAATTCGACCAGTCCAGTGTGTACACCTGTTAGGACGCATTACAGGTTAGCCCAAGCTTGGCATATGAAAGATGAACGTTTGATGTACGTTATTTGGCCGGCTAGGTGCAACCGAAGAGCACTCTCCCTCCTGTGTGGTCTCTTGGCACGGTGAGCTCGGAGACAGTCTTGTCAGACACCCTGCAACAGCTTCACATCATTAGTAAGCCTCACAGCTTCCTCACGACTGACTACATCCTTTTGCACCAACTCCCCTAAGGAATCAGCCATTGTTTTCATCCCATGTTGGCGTCCGCTCTGGATATAGGTATGAAGCTCGTGGGCCTTTTGTGACCTAATAAGGTTAGCTATTGCGATGGTATTTATCAGGATTTCTGCTGCCGCTACTCTTCCCTTTCCACCTTTTCGGGGAAGAAGAGCCTGTGCGACTATTCCCTGGAGACAGGAGGCGAGCTGGATACGAATTTGAGTCTGCTGGTGGGAAGGAAAAACATCAATTATGCGGTTGACTGTTTGGGCAGCATCGCGAGTATGCAGGGTGGCTAGGACAAGATGTCCGGTTTCAGCTGCGGTAATGGCTGTCGCAATGGTTTCCAAATCCCTCATTTCCCCAACTAGAATAACATCCGGATCCTGACGCATTGCATACTTGAGAGCCAGAGCAAATGAGGGAGTATCCATTCCCAGTTCTATTTGTTCTACTACCGCCTTTTTGTGGAGATGCAGGTACTCAATAGGATCTTCTATGGTGATAATGTGAATCGGCCTTTCTTCATTGATGGTGTCAATCATTGCAGCCAAGGTGGTTGATTTACCTGAGCCGGTTGGTCCAGTTACCAGAACCAAGCCTTTGGGCCGCAGGGCCAGGTCGAGTATCACTTTAGGTAGACCCAGTTCTGAGAAAGGGGGTGGATTAATGGGTATAAGTCTGAAGGCGGCAGCTACTGATCCTCTTTGTAAATGGGCATTAACCCGAAAGCGCCCGACACCAGAGAAACTGAAAGAAAAATCTAGGTATCCCTTCTTCTCGAAGGTCTTCTTTTGTTCTTCTGTGATCATCTCGTAAACGAAGTTGCGGGTCATCTCAGGAGTGAGTTTGAACCCATCCGCTGGTACAAGATCTCCGTCTATCCTGAAGACTGGAGCAGCACCCACTACAATGTGCAGGTCAGAAGCATTTCTTTCTTTGGTTTCTGCAAGTAGAGATTTCATGTCCATTGCACCTGCCCTTGTTGTTTTATGTCTTGGGTATGGAGCCGCTCTTATCTTTCAAGCCCGTCGGAGTAAGCTCACGGTGCCCTTAATTGGCAGAGAGCCCACGAATGTCAAGAAAGTCTGGTCAATTCATGGGAAGATCGCTAGCAGGGTCAGCCATCCTCCCTGGAGGTAAGGGAATCCATTGATATAGTCGATATTCCGAGTCCAGGGAGAGAAAAAGAACTCCAGTTAGAACAATATTGACTTGGCAAGACCGGAAACGTCTGACTCCACTGACAAACAAAAAAAGCCCGTTCTCTTCTCAGAACGGGCTTCCTTAACTCAAACAGCTTCGGTAGCCTGGCAATCGCTTCTCAGCGACCCATAGCTTTGCGTCCTGCCCTTGCGGGCATTTTGCCTTTTTCCGCTCTTGAGAAACTGTATTTCAATTGTCTATAATTATATTAATTGAAAGGATTCTGTCAAGCCTCGATTTTGTCCAGAGTGAAGCGGCCAAACGTCATACTTGTGCACAGAAGGTGATAGATGCAAGACTTGGTGTCTTGAACATTGGCCCTATATTGGGGAACAAACGAATATTGAGATAGCTCTAGTCAAGCTTTTGTTGTGATGTTAATTACTATTAACACTACCCTATCCAGTGGATTCCACAGAGATGGTGTCCGTTCGCAGGGAGCGTTGGAACATGGAATCTCTGAGAAGGCGTGGCTTGGGAACCTCGGAGGGATTTGTTAGTCGCCCATCTAAGCCAGTCTAGCCTGACGTCGCCCACTTGGATGCCTTCGCGCCCTAAGTGCCATGCAGCGGTGGAACAGCACCTTGGTGAACGGCACACTCCGGGGGGTGGACGATGTTCGACCCTTTTCGGAGGATACCGAAGAAGAAATCCAGATTCCGGACTACAGCATTCCTCTTTGACGCAGTCCATCCGCCAGCCAATTCCCTGGCTACCCTCAGAGACTCTTCGCTTCTCAATAGCCCTTTCCTAGATCGGTGCCTCGCAGTTGCTACCTATTTGGTCCGGGGGATGGACGATGTTAGATAGTATGATATAAGTTGTG
>CAYYHL010000111.1:1437-6208 GCA_964471775.1 uncultured Clostridia bacterium | reverse complement strand
AAGGAGGAATCCAGGAGGAAGGAAGAAGACCGGGGACAGAGAATGTTCCGGCTATCGTAGGCCTTGGGAAAGCCTCGGAACTAGCAAAAGCCGAGCTGGAGGAGCGAAGAAAAATCCTAACTCCTCTTAGGGATAAACTTATGAGGGAGCTTCCTCAGAGGATTGAAAATCTTCGTATTAACGGTCATCCCGAGAGGCGTCTTCCCAACAACGTTGATGTCTGCGTAGAATTTGTTGAGGGCGAGTCTATGCTTATGCTGCTGAATAGCAAAGGAGTTGCCGTTTCCAGTGGCTCGGCCTGCACTTCCCGGGCTCTTAAAGCCTCTCACGTTCTAACCGCTATCGGCGTTCCGGCGGCGGTAGCTCAAGGATCTCTTCTTTTCAGCCTGGGGGTGGGGAACAATGAGGAAGAGGTAGACTATCTGTTGGAGACACTGCCACCCATTGTGGAAAGACTAAGGCAGATGTCTCCTTTGTATAAAGAATAAATATAGAGGGGAGAAGATGCTCAAGTACAGCGACAAGGTGATGGATCACTTCATGAATCCTCGGAATGTGGGCCAGATTGATAATGCTGATGGTGAAGGTACTGTGGGAAATCCGATCTGTGGGGATCTGATGACTTTCTACATCAAGGTGAACAGTGGCCGGCTCACCGACGTTAAGTTCAAAACTTTTGGGTGTGGAGCTGCCATCGCTGTATCCAGTATGGTCAGTGAAATGGCGAAGGGGAAAACCCTGGATGAAGCTATGAAGATCACCAATAAGAGGGTGGCTGCTGAGCTGGGAGGTCTTCCCAAGAATAAACTTCACTGTTCCAATCTGGGTGCCGATGCTCTCCACAAAGCTATAGAGGATTATCGAAGCAAGAAAGGAAAGAGAGACAAGAAAAAATGAGATCCAACCCTCGATCCAAAAGGTCAGAGAAAAAAGAGAGGCTCTGCGCTTGCCCCTACTGTGATGCCAGCCTTTCTAAGCCCTTCCCTTTCTGTAAGGTCTGCGGAAAAGAGATCCGATTTTGCAAAAGCTGCGGACAGGTTCTTCCTGCAGAAGCACGTGTTTGTCCGGGGTGCGGAGCACAGGTAGGGTGAATTTTCATCAAGGGTGAGGGCCTAGTATCCAGTTATGTTCTTCTCATGTATGTTTTTCCCTCCTTCATTTTGATGATTCCCTTAGCTATTTCTTTGATCAAATTGGGGTCAGTTAACAGTCTTTATGGGTGCTCGAAAGTCGCGGCCCTGCTGACGACAGTTTCTGTATTTCCTTTGATTTTCTCACGAGTTGCCCCTCAGAGGGATATCGATAGGACCATAGACCTTGAGGCAGGAAGCCGAAGCTGTGAAGATTTTACTGAACTGCGAGAAGGAGAAAACCAGTGAAGGCTCTGGTTAAGTTCAAAAAGGGAGTCGGAAATATGGAAATTCAGGATGTCCCTGAGCCAAAAGCTGGGGCTGAGGACGTCAAAATCAAAGTTAAGGCCTGCGGAATTTGCGGTACTGACATCCACATTCTTCGCGGCGAATTCGAGTATGCTACTCCGGTGATCTTAGGCCATGAGTTTACGGGAGTCATAGTTGAGAAAGGAACTAGGGTCAAGGCATGGGAGCCGGGAGAGCGAGTGGTGGCCGAGACTACCGTTACCTCTTGCGGGAGGTGCCGATACTGCCGAACAGGAAGTGAAAACATATGCATAGACAGGCTCGGATTGGGTAGGACAGGCAACGGTGCTTTCGCTGAATACTTGGTACTTCACCAGAGGCTTATTCATACCCTTCCTCCTGAGGTTGATTTCCTGGCCGGAGCTCTCTCGGAGCCTCTAGCCTGCTGTGTTCACGGTGTTCTCGAGACCACCAGAATCGAGCCCGGCGACTGGGTCATCGTTATGGGTCCAGGCCCCATAGGTGTTTTGGCGCTTCAACTGGCTAAGGTGAGTGGAGGAAGAGTGGTTGTTTGTGGGATCAGTTCCGATGGGGAAAGATTGGCCCTGGCCAGAGACCTGGGAGCAGATCTCGCGATCAATGTGGAGAAAGAGGATGTGTCGGCCACGATTCGCGACTTAACAGAGGGATACGGAGCTGATGTTGTTCTGGAGTGCTCTGGGGCTCCCAAGGCGGCCGATCTGGGTCTTGAGGTGGTTAGAAAGCACGGCACATATACGCAGATAGGACTTTTTGGTCAGAGAATCCAACTTGATTTTCAGAAAATTGCGGTCAAGGAGCTGAAGGTTTACGGATCTGTTAATCAGCAGTGGACCTCCTGGAATACAGCCTTGAAGCTGCTCGAAAAGGGAAAAGTTCAGACCAGGCCGCTCATTTCTAATGTTCTTCCTCTCGCAAAATGGAAGGTGGCTTTCCAGAAGTATGAGAGGCACCAAGGAATGAAGATAGTCTTGCTTCCTCCCGGAGAGGAGGGGAAACAGGTTCCTCAAGGCTTCTCAAAAAAAACCTCGTAAGACTTTTCTCTCAAGTCTTTCCCCGGACGAGAACATGACCGGAGGAGCGCAAAGCTCGTATGTAGCGAAGAAGGCAACAGTCCCGAGCCACTCTTGATACCACCAGGAAAGTATTGATGTGCGAGACAGACAGAACTTTGTTCTTGCTAGTTTCGAGGCACATTTTTCTGAAGGTGACATTCGGGACATGCGTGCCGTCGAAGACGGGAAGAGGGTTCCTGTGGAGCAAGGGAAAATCGTGCCGAGATACCTCTTGACGCTGGGGCACGCGGTGATATAATTCGCGAAGATAAGGGGTAAGAAGTGACCAATCTGAAGTTATTTCTTAACCCCCAGGTGGGTATGTCTGGAGATATGATGGTGGGGGCATTGGTAGACCTGGGGGCTACGAGCAGCAAAATTGAAAGTGCTATGGAGGCGGTGGGCCGGTTTCTGGGAGATGCCAGAGTCAGAATATACCCCCAGAAGAAAATGGATACTCAGGCCACCAAGGTGGATGTCTTCTTTGGGCCTTCTCCCCACGGGGTCGATCGAGAGAAAATCAGGAAGGCTCTGCGAGAGGCTGTCAAAGGGCTGTCTTTGCCAGAAGCGTATGTCCAATTTGCTGAGGAGTCTCTGGACATTCTCTTCGATGCTGAAGAGGAGGCTCATAGAGAAATACCTGGTTTTACTAATCCTTCCCATCTGCACGAAGCCACCGACATCTTAATGGACATCCTTGGCAGTGCGGTAGCGCTCCAGGAACTGGGCTTTCCCCCCAAAAAAAACATCTACTGTTTTGAGCCGGTTTATGTGGGAGGCGGGAAGGTCAGTTTTTCCCACGGCACTTTTCCTGTACCTGCGCCGGCAACAAAGAGAATCCTGGATAGGTACAAAATTCCTTACCAAAAGGGCCCTCTTGAAGTAGAGCTCCTTACACCCACGGGAGCTACCCTCCTAACCGGAATGGTTCGGCATTTTTTGGCCAGAGAAAAAAGGGAAGAGCTGGTAGTAAAAAAAAGAGGCTATGGGGCAGGGGCAATGGACCTGGATGTTCCTAATGTCCTGGAAGTAGTAGTAGCTCAATGAAAGAAGAGATCTACATTCTGGAAACAAATGTGGATGACGTAGATGGGGAGATTCTCGGGACCATCGTTGAGGATTTTACCAACGAAGGCGCCTTGGATGTCTCCATTCTTCCCTGTATCTCCAAAAAAAACCGACCGTCTCACCTAATTAGAGTAATCTGCCATGAGAAATATTACCCTGGGCTTGTCAAGAGGTTAATGAAAGAGACGGGGTGTCTTGGAGTGAGAGTAATCAACTGCAAAAGATTTGTGGCTGAAAGGAATACTAAAACTCTCAAGATTCTCTTGATGGGAAAGGAGACGAGCATAAGGGTTAAGGTCTCCCGGATAGAAGGAGAGGAGATAAACGTCAAGCCTGAGTTTGAGGATCTCAGAAGACTGTCTCGAGAGCTGGGACTGCCCCTCAGGAAGGTAAGGCAGGAAATAGTGAAGCACATAATAAAGGAATCAGGTCAATGACTGCGGCTAGCGAAGATTTAATGGGGAGACCCCTGAGGGAAGTTCTGGAGGACTATAAGAAGGGGAGGATCTCTCTTGAGGAGGCTGACGAGCTCATCCGAGGGTATGTATGCATCGGTGAGGAGGCAAAGTTCGATCTGGACAGGAAGAAGAGAAGGGGGGTACCGGAGATTGTTCTTGCAGAGGGGAAGAGTGAGGATGATGTGGTAGAAATAGCTCGAGGTGTCTATAAGAGGACCGGTGCCGTCATCATATCTCGGGTTAGTCCTTCGCTTGCCCAGAAGTTGAAGAAGTGGGGTAAATGTTTCTATGAGGAAAAAGCGAGGATAGCGGTTCTCAAGGAGCGAGATGCTCCCCGGAGCTACGGGAGTATAGGAATAATATCGGCGGGAACCTCCGACATTCCAGTTGCTGAGGAAGCCAGGATAATAGCAGAGGAGATCGGCTGCGAGGTGGTGAAATCGTACGATGTGGGAGTGGCAGGAATACATAGAGTTTTTCCGGCTCTAAAGGAGATGAGAGAAAGAAAAGTGGACGCTATTATCGTGGTAGCCGGAATGGAAGGTTCTCTTCCTTCCATCGTTGCCGGACTGGTGGATGTCCCGGTAATCGGCGTCCCCACCTCTCAGGGTTATGGCTACGGGGGAGGGGGCAAGGCATCCTTGATGTCTATGTTACAATCCTGCTCATCCGGGCTGGTAGTGGTTAATATAGACAATGGCGTGGGAGCTGGTATGGCAGCAGCCCTCATATCAAAGGTCTGCTATGGGGCTTCTAAGAGAAAAGGCAGGCA
>CAYYHL010000111.1:0-1337 GCA_964471775.1 uncultured Clostridia bacterium | reverse complement strand
TAAAACATAGTTGGAATGTCAGGGGCCAGCTCAGATGCGAGGACATCATTCTTATGGATCACCCTGCACTCGTAATGGACCAGACACTCATCCACCATGGGGGATTTCACTTTCTTTCCCGCTATTGCCGTGAGTTTTTGCTCTTTGAATTTGTCGCACCTCCTCCCAGAAGTAGATCCACAGAAGGAAACCACCTTCTCGAGCTCCCGGGAGGGTACGTTGACAGTGAAATCTCTGGTGGCTTCAATGAGTTGGTAGGTAAAACGGGAGGGGCGCACCAGAACCATAAAAACGGGTTTTCCCCAGATGATGCCCACCGTTCCCCAACCAATGGCCATGATATTGTTCTTTCCCTTGCCATCGGTTGAAGAAAGGAGAAGTCCGGTTTGCTCCATGGCATCGAAAGTCTGGGACAGGTACTGGGCATAAACTATTTCTTTTCTATCCATTGTTTATCCCTTTCAGTTTTTTCTTCTCCATTTGGGAAAAAGCGCAGTATTTTCAGCATAGAATGACCTGAAGCTTTCAACATTCTCGTGTGCCCAGACTATTTTAGCAGTTGGGGAGAGTGGTTGTCAAATAATTCTGGACATTATCTGGGCCAGCAATCTACATCTGTATTCAAGGGGCCTCGTATGCTGCCGCATGCTTACGTTTGCTTGACAGGTGCCGGTTCTTTGGCTAGAATACGCCCCAAGAATAAAGGATCTCACTGGCTAGAAGCAAGCTTTGACGGTGCTAAAGGGAAGGCGACAAGATCAGTTCAGAGGAGGCGAAAATGGTGAGGGTAAATGAAATGGGGCTTTTTGCCGGTAGAGCAAATCCTCGTCTAGCACAAGATATCGCAGAGTATCTGGGGAGTGGTTTGGGGGAAATGGAAGTAAAGTCCTTTAGTGATAAAGAGGTGTATGTCGAGATCAATGAGAATGTGAGAGGAAAGGACATTTTTCTCATTCAGTCGACCTGTCCTCCGGCCAATGAGAGCCTTATGGAGCTCCTGATAATGATTGATGCTTTTCAAAGGGCCTCGGCCCGGAGAATAACCGCTGTTATTCCCTATTATGGCTACGCCCGTCAGGACAGGAAAGACCAGCCCCGCGTTCCCATCACCGCCAAGCTAGTGGCTAACCTCATAACGGTAGCAGGGGCGGATAGGGTTCTCACCATAGATCTTCACGCCGGTCAAATTCAGGGTTTTTTCGACATCAAAGTAGACCATCTATTTGCTGCTCCCATTTTTGTTGATTATTTCAAGGAGAAACACTTCGACGATTTGGTGGTTCTTTCTCCCGATGTGGGAGGGGTAAGAAGAGCTCGTGCCTATGCCAGGAGATTAA
>CAYYHL010000110.1:0-6213 GCA_964471775.1 uncultured Clostridia bacterium | reverse complement strand
ATTTTGATCTCTATCCCAAAAGATGAAGGATGGCCCAGCAAAGCTGGAGTTCTGAAAAGGGAAGATGGGTACGTTATATATCGTGACGGCTGGGGGATGATTCAGCGCCAACTAAATGATGCGTATGGTGAGCTGCGTCACGGATATTTTGGTCAGGAATTAAAGGTGGTTTGCCAAGAGAAAATTGATCCAGATAAGCTGAAATTTGAGTCTCCCCGTGCAGACTACCGATATGAGTGGACGAGCGCCCATGTTAAAAAATGTAGACATAGATATGCTATTTTTGGTAAGGTCGGAGGTCCGTATTCCCGTACCTCCAGGCTGCGAGGAACTGAACAGTTCATGGTGGATATTGCAGAAGACCCGCAATATGCGAGGGCTCTTTCCGAGAAAGTCACCGACCACCTCACCAAAGTCGGATTGGAGCAGTTGAGGCGAGATCACCTGACACTCACCGGGATATGGATCTTTGACGATATAGCCGGAAACAAAGGTCCATTGATGAGTCCCCCTAGCTATGAAAAGATATTCTACCCCAGTCTTACCCGCATGGTCAAGGCTTTCAAAGAGGCAGGTGCCAATAAGGTTATTCTCCATTCAGATGGTAATATTGAACCTGTCCTGGATATGTTGGTAGAAGCAGGAATAGACGCTATAAACCCCGTCGAACCAAAAGCTGGTATGGATATGGAAAAACTGAAGAAAAAGTATGAGAAAAGACTGGCGTTCATAGGTGGGGTGTGTAATGCTCGTGTGCTTCCTTATGGTAGTAAAGAGGAAATTGCTAGACACATTAAGTGTATTATTGAACTGGGAAAAGATGGGGGAGTGATATTGGCGGCACACTCTATTGGTCCCGATATACCAGTAGAAAATTACGATTGGGCAATGGAGGTCTACAGGAAAATTTCTGGGCTTTGACTGCAGTAGCCAAAGAGTGATAACCGAGTGGATAGAGAGAAGTAGTAGGTATCAAAACATAAATGATGTACATGGGGTAGGACTGAGAAAAAGGGTTTTATATAGGGTAGAATCTCGATTAGTCAGATAGCAAGAGGTGGGGTTTATTTGTGATTAAAACAATAAGGAGCCAACAGTATGATGAAAGATAAGCCTCAAGATTACATGCGCTTAGGAATTGTGCACGCGATGATATTCCCTCAGGCACGAAAGAACAGCAGAATCTATTATAGTACACTAGAAAGGCTAGCCGATGACCCTTACTTTACGGGTGTGGAAGTAGGTTTTCCTCCTGATGGGGACTACCCGAGAGCAAAAAAATTTTTAACTCACTTTCAAAAAAGTGTAACTTATACAGCTCATCCAATAACTTTAAATGAGAGATATGATTTAGGAAATCCTGATGAGAAGTCGAGAAAAGAAGCAGTCAAGAGGGTTTGTGAGGAAATAGATAAAGCTCATTTGTTAGGGATCAGAAGAGTAGGGATCACTAGTGGCAAGGAAGTGGAAGGCCCTGAACGGGAGGAGAGGAAAGAAAAACTCATAGCCTCACTTCGTGAGATTTGCAGATACGCAGCCGATAAAAAGCTGAGAACAGAAGTTTTATTGGAAACTTTTGACTTTAATGTAGAAAAGAGAAGAATGCTTGGACCCTCCCAGGAAGCAGCAAGGGTGGCAGATCTATTAAGTCGGGATTTTACCAACTTTGGGATACTTTTGGATTTAAGTCATGTTCCCTTGCTAGGCGAGGATATTGCCACCAGTGTGAAGTTGGTAAGCAGTTACCTTAGACATGTCCATATAGGAAACTGTGTCATAAAAGATACCGAGCACCCAGTGTATGGAGATCAGCATCCCCGGTTTGGTATACAAGGAGGAGAAATCGGAGTCAAAGAGCTGAGAAGATTCCTTGTCACCTGTTTTGAGTGCGGCTATCTTAATGAGAGGAAGAAAGCATTTGTGAGCTTTGAGGTGAAACCTTCTTCGGGAGATTCAAGCGAGGGGGTCATCAAGAATGCCCAGAGTACCCTGCAGGAGGCTTGGGAGGGACTGTAAAGGATGATTTACATGTCAAAGTTTCAACAAAATCTCCACTGGATGGGAAGACAAGATGGGAACTCCCGGCTATTTTCAAAGTTTTCCTTACTTTTCTGAGGATACAGCAGATTATTTTGTTAAAATGGGCATCAAAGCCATTGGCTGCGATTCTCCATCAGTTGATCCTGCTGGGAATAAAAAAGCCCCTTTTCATCATAAAATTTTAAAAGCAAACATAGGAAAATTTAAAGGTTAACATCAAGGTTCGATTATAGTGGTTTTTGACGATAAGAATGTAGAGTCTAGCTCAAATAAAAAACCATTTTTAGGAGGCAGGGATGAAAAAAAGAAAGGTAGTTTTGATTAGCTTGGATGAGGTACGGGCAGATAATCTGAGTTGTTATGGATATAAGAAGATACAAACTCCTAACATCGATAAAATAGCTAAAGAAGGGGTACTATTTGAGAAATGTATAGGGCCAGGGTGCATGACGCCTATATGTATGTCTTCTGTAATCTGTGCGCAGTATCCCAACAAGCATACTATGCGTCTTCCCTTATGCAGAATTCAATCCAGGACCGTAGCAGAGATACTGAAGGAGTATGGCTATACGACAGTAGGCTTTACGGGAAATGGTCTCATAGGTTCACGGCATGGTTTTAATGCCGGTTTTGACAGTTTCTATGAGCCTCCCGAAGATACTTCCTGGGATACATGGAGCCCTACAGGAAAAGACGAAGATCTCTTCTATGAGGGATGGTGGTGGGTAGACAATATGCTACAGTGGATAAGGGAGAACCATCAGTCTACCTTCTTTATCTGGGGACATTTATACGAAACTCATGAGGGAGCTGAAGTAGCATTACTACGGGATGGGCGTATAAAAGAAGGAGTTCTCTCTGAGTTAAGATATAAAGATGCTAGGCTAAAATGTGCCGATGAAGGGCTCATAGGAGGCCTCATTAAAGTCTTTGATGAGTTCGACTTGTGGGACAATACTACCTTAATTATAATGTCAGATCACGGCACTAGTATAGGTGAGCACCCCGTCAAGCCTATTCCCCACCGCTCAGGAGGTCTGAAGTATCCTCAGCATAGAAGTCTGTATGACCATGATATAACAGTTCCACTGATAATGAAAGATAAAGATTTGCCGGTAAACAGAAGAGTGAAAGGAATGGTGAGATCGGTGGATATTATTCCAACCCTATTAGCTCATTTGGGAATACCGACAGAGAAATTTGATTTTGATGGCATTAGTCTCCTTCCCATAATAAAGAAAGGAAAAGCAGAAGGACTTGTTGCTTATGCGGAAGATTTATATGAATATGGCAGTGACTATGATAAGGAGCCAAACCTTGACGTTGGATCATTACAGACCATCAGGACTGATAAAGTCAAGCTTATAAGAAATCTAACCAAAGGTACAGAAGAGTTCTATAACTTAGAAGATGATCCTTCAGAAAAAAATAACTTAATAGAGGAACTTAGAGAATCAGAGGAAGTGGTGGGTTTAAGAAGACAACTGAATTCTTTTCTCTTGGAGACTAAAGGAATGAGTATATCTTTTTCAAGTAAAGAAAGAAAAGAAGTAGAAGATCGTCTTCGTAGCCTTGGGTATATAGAATAATACCTGCTATCACTTCTAGAAAATACTCCTTTCTGAGAAGTAAGATGCGAAGGATAAGTTAAGTGTCAATTGGCAGGCTATTGGGAGGGTAAAATTAGCCAATGCTATAATGGTATATACCACTATAGCATTGGCTAGCGTGAGAAGGTCGGGGGCAAAGGTTTATGCAGCCCTTAGTTTTTTTGCAGGAACTATCTAGAATAAACTAAAATGTGCTCAAGGCTTATTTATGACAGAGGGTTAAACAGGGCAGGATTAGTTCCACCTCACGGGGAAAAATTACTGCCTTTGCTATTACATGAAGAAGAGTTGAAGTACAATTATCTTAAGGCGAAAAAATTACCTAGAGTTAGATTAACCTCTCGGGAGGCATCTGACCTGATAATGCTAGCGATGGGTGCTTTTAGTCCTTTAAAAGGATTTGTGAATTATGAAGATTACCGAAGCGTTGTCCATGACATGCAATTGCAGGATGGACTTCTTTGGCCAATTCCAATTACCCTTTCGGTGTCGAAGGAAGAGGGAAAAGCTTTAAGGGTGGGACAAGAAATTGCTTTGGTCGAAGATAAAACTAGAGATATTTTAGGAATGATGACTGTCGAGGAAAAATATCCTTACGACAAAAAAGACGAAGCAAAAAATGTTTTTCAAACAAATGATGAAAACCATCCTGGAGTGAAGCAAATTTTTCACCAAGGTGAGGTCTATTTGGGTGGATCGGTACGAGCCTTGAGTGAAGGAAATTATCCAGAGAAATTTTCTGAATTTGCTCGGCCGAAAGAAACTAGGAAAATTTTTACAGACCTCGGGTGGAAAACTGTTGCCGCTTTCCAGACCCGAAACCCTATGCATAGGTCCCACGAATATCTTACTAAGATTGCCATGGAAATCTGTGATGGCATTTTTATCCATCCTATCGTGGGCTCATTAAAAACGGACGACATTCCTGCTGAAATCCGGATGAAGTGTTACCACGCTTTAATACATAACTACTATCCAAAAGATCAGGTGGTATTAAAAGTTTATCCTATGGAAATGCGCTACGCCGGGCCGAGAGAGGCTATCCTTCACGCTATTATTCGCCAGAACTTTGGCTGCAGCCATCTTATAGTTGGTCGTGACCGTGCAGGAGTAGGAAATTACTACGGACCTTTTGATGCTCAGTATATCTTCGATGAGTTGAAACCAAATGTCCTTTATATAAAGCCACTAAGACTTGATTGGACCTTTTGGTGCTATAAATGTGGAGGAATGGCATCCACCAAAACATGTCCTCATACTTTGCAGGACCATTGTATTATCAGCGGAACAGAACTAAGAAAAATGCTTTCGCAGGGGAAGAAACCCCCTGCAGAGTCTAGTCGGCCAGAGGTTCTGCAGATCCTGACGGATTATTATAAAAATAAAAGGAAGTATTAAATGAAGAATGTTATTTTGTTAACAGTAGATGCTTTAAGGAAGGATACTCTGGGATGTTATGGTAATAAAAGTGGATTAACCCCATTTATTGACTCTTTAGAGGATAAATGTATCAAATTCACCAAAGCCCAATTGGTTGGGCCATATACTCAAGCATCATTTCCGGGGATACTCACTTCTTCTTATTATCTTGAATATGGGAAACGGAAGAATCTTTCGCCAAAAAAAACTCTGACTTCCGAGGTACTTAAAAAATCTGGGATTACAACAACCGCGTTCCATTCAAATCCACACTTAAGTGATTTTTTCAGCTGGAACCGTGGCTGGGATGTTTTTTATGATTCCATGAAGGATGAGGTTAGTGAGAAAATTCCCTATATAAAAGGTAATAAAATTAACGAGAAGGTAGAGGAATGGTTGTCATCCTATATTAAAGGGGGAGAATACAAACCATTTTTTCTGTGGCTACATTATATGGATGTCCACGAGCCCTATGTTCCCGAAAGAAAATACATCGATATGGTAGATATTTCCATTAATCTTAACCAAGATGAGATGCTCAGTTTATTCAAAGATGTATTGTTAAAAAGGAATGTTTCAGATGAAGGAACGGTAAATCTTCTAAAGAAGCTTTACGATGCTCATGTTCGGGAAATAGATGATTACGTTAAGAGGTTCTTTGGTATCTTGGAGCAATTTAATCTTTTGCAGGATTCGGTAGTTATTCTCACCGCAGACCACGGCGATGAGTTCGGTGAACATGGTGGTCTTTCTCATGATGGCAAGATGTATTCAGAGCTTATAGATACGCCTCTTCTCATCTATAACTACGGTAGAGATAAGGGTAAGGTTTGCGATGCCTTAGTTAGCAATATTGATATATCGCCGACTATACTGTATCTTTTTGGTCTTGAACCGGTAGAAAATTTTGAAGGCCATTCTCTTTTTCCTCTTGGAGATTATCCTGAAAAGGGATGCTTTGGTGAGGCTATCGATAAGAGAGGTCAGAGAGAAAAAGATACAGATAAGCCAGTATATTTCTATCGGAAAAAAGACCTCAAGATAATATATTGGGAAAGTGTTGATAGGTGGGGAATGTATGATCTTAAAAAAGACCCCAAGGAATTGAACAATATATTTGATATATCATCTTTAGCAGAGAATA
>CAYYHL010000109.1:0-6317 GCA_964471775.1 uncultured Clostridia bacterium | reverse complement strand
GTGGCTTCTCCCAGGGTATCGTAGGCTCTAAAGTCCAGAAGTATGGAAGTCACGAGATTCGCTGAGCCTGTCTGTCTTAATCCTTCCTCGACATAGTGCTGGGATACCCCCATTAAAGGAGAGCCAAAGGGTGGAAGCTCTGCTAAGGCCCTGTAGGCGAAGAGGGCGAAGACAATAACAAAAGGAACTGTAGCCGTAATGGCCAGAATTTCCCACTTACCTCTTATGTCCATAACCTCTTTGCCTATGGATACCGCTATTATCAAAATAACGAGAGCCAGAACCTCTACCACAATTTGGGTAATAGCGATATCAGGAGCCTGCATATAGAGGAAGGCTACTGCCAGAGCCAGCCCCACCACCGCCAATGAGATAACAGCGGAAATGAGAGACCTGGTGTGTACAGCTGCCAGAGCCCCCACGATCATCAGTGCAATCAGCAAATAAAGTTCTATCTCTGGCATCCGTTGTTCCTTTCTATTTCAAAAAGACCAAGAGTAGAACGGTAATCCCCAGAAGATACCAGGCAAGATAAGAGTGCAGAATTCCTGTATGGAGAACGCCCCCGCCTCTCCCCCACAAAAGAGCCGCATGAGCGAGTCCGCTCCAGATATAGTCCACCACTCTGTCTATAGCTAGGAGAACGGTGGCTACTCCTTTGGAGAAGGCCATCCCCGCCCGAGAGAAGTCCAGTTTACCTTTGTCAGCCAGTCCGTAAATTCTTTTGAATCCGGCAAAGTTCTTGACTGTATCATAGAAATCCACGCCGGACACCTTCATCTGGGAAGTAGCTACTTCTCCCCCAATATAGGCATCATCCTCTCTTATTGCGCTCACCTTGCTCAATCCATATATGATGGCTCCTACGACGAAGCCCAACATGATGAGCACGGAGGCCAGTCCTGGCTGCCACCATCCCATCCAGTCACTTACCAGTGGGAGCTGGGGAACGGCTCCTGAGATGAGAAGCCGCAAGGGTATTTTGTAGGCGAGGATTCCAAAGGCTACACAGAGGGATGCCAATCCAACCATAGGAATAAGCATGGCAACCCCCACTTCTTTGCTTCTAGCTTTTACATCCCGGACTTCAGCTTTGCGTGAAGTCCCCAAGAAAGTGGCGTGAGTTAATTTCATGAAGCTGGCCAAAGTCAAAACAGAGCCAAACATGGCTGCCAGGAGCCAGATAATCCACAGATTCCCTCCGCCAGCTCTTCCCCCCTCTACTATCCCTTGGTAGATCATCCATTTGGAAAAGAAACCGTTTAGGGGGGGGATGCCAGAAAGGGATAGCCCGGCAATCAGACAGCAGCCAAAAGTTACCGGCATAATCGGGGCCAGTCCACCAGTCTGGTTAAACTCTGTGCCGTGGATTTGGTTTTCTACCGAACCAGCTACCAGGAATAGACAACTAGTCCATATAGCAGTGTTTAGAAGGTAGAAAAGTCCTCCCCCTATGCCCACGGGATTTCCTGTGGCTAGTCCCACCATGAGATAACCAGCGGAACAGATATTCAAATATGCCAGCAGGCTCCTCATGCTGGACTGCGTCAGGGCCATCAGGGCCGCCACCACAATGGTAAATGAGCCAATCACCATTAGCAGGATACTAACTGCGGAGTTAGGCGCTAAGGCGAACAGGTGAAAAGATGCGCGGGACAAAAGGTAAATCCCTACCAGTTTGTCCAGGGAAGCCGGCAAGAATGCCATTACCGGCATAGGTACCTTTTCAGAAGCTACAGGTATCCATCTTTGGAAAGGGACACTTCCTATTTTGGCCATGGCTCCTATGGCCAAGAGTAGGAAGGCACTGACGGCCATCCACCCCTCCATAGGGACCCTGACTATCTCACTTATCTCGAAAGTGCCGCTGATCCGGTAAAGAAAGAGAATTCCAAGAATAAGGGAAAAGTCGCCTACTCCCATAGTAATAAGTCCCTTGGTGGCTACCTGATAGGAGCCCAGGGACAGTAAGCCATAAAGAAGAACAGCCATAGATCCCCAGAAGGCGAGAAAGGCTACCAGACTGTTGGAGAGGACTGCTCCCGAGGCGGCCCCTATAGTCCACAATAGGTAAGCATAGTACTCCCTCAGTCTTGGCTTTCCTGCCATAGAACGGGCTGAGTAAAGAGAAATAAGAAAACCAAACAGAGCAATAAAAAGTAAGATGAGAGAGGGAAAATGATAGCTTCTCAAGGTAAACTGGAATCCTTCAAGAGGAAGCCAGGGTCTGACGAAAATAAGCTCTCCTCTAAGAAATATGCTTACACCCAGCACAAGGGTAATTGCACTCACCCCTACCGAAAGCCCCTCTTTCACCCATTTTGTTGGGATCAGAAGACAGACTATGCCTGCCGCCATGGGCAGAAAAATGGGATAGAGTAAGATGGAATTATTCATTTGATTTCCCTTCTATCTCTCCCACACTATTTCAGTAGACTAGCCACGGCTATGTTGGGTAGTCCTACAATCTGGCCGATAAAAAGTCCCAAAATAAGGGAAATAATACCTAAAGCCAGGACACAGCCAACCATAGATCTAGCCTTTTCAGATTTATTAGAGATCCTCATTTTTCCCAGGAAAATTCCATTGAAGAGCCGCAGTAGATAGAGCATGGTCAGAATAGCAGCTGAGATGGCGAGGGCTGCTATGAGGAAATGTCCCTCCTTCACTGTAGCCAGAATTACCATCAGTTTTGCATAGAATCCACCAAAAGGAGGAAGCCCCATTATGGATAAGGAGGAGAAGAGAAAGCCCACTCCTGTGAGGGGCATCGTTTTTATGAGCCCACCGAGCTTGTCAATGTTTCTCTCCTCACATTGCTGTTCCACTACCCCCGCTCCCAGGAATAGCCCCGCCTTTCCCACAGCGTGAATCATAAAATAAAGAAGCCCGGCTATGAGCCCTATCTTATTCAGGAGAGCAAAGCCCAGGAGGATATATCCCACCTGGGAAACTGTGGAATAGGCGATGATTCTCTTAATATCTTTTTCTAAAAGAGCAGCCCCCGCTCCAATCAAAGAAGAAAGGATAGCCAAAAGGAGAATCCAGTTCCAGGATATCCCGAAGGTGAAGGGGAAGATGCGCAAAAATGCAAGAAGCCCCACTTCTACTTCCACTCCAGAGAGGATAGCACTCATGGGAGAAGGCGCTACCGGATGAGCATCCGCCAGCCAGGTGTGAATAGGAAGGCAGGCAGACTTGGCGATTATTCCCAGAAAGATCAGGAAGAGAATGGTGTTCAACCCCGGGACCGAAAGTCCCTTGAGTTCTGCCAGATTCAGAGTCCCCGTCTTGCCATAAAGGAGAACAAATCCAAGCAGCATAAAAGATGAACCGAGGAAGGTCATAAGAAAGGTTTTGTCAGCTATGGTAACTATTCTTCTATCTCTATGAAACCCGACCAGTCTCCAGGTAGTCAGGGCTGCCAGTTCCCAGAATATGTAGAGAAGAACCAGATTCTGGGAGAAGGCGACTCCGATAAGAGAGGCAATCATGAGAGTGGTCATAAAATAGTATTCTCGCTGATTTTCATACCTCTTCATATAGGTGAGAGAATAAAGGAGAGCTATCATGCCTACAAAGGAGAAGACCAGAGCAAAGATAAGGCTTATTCCATCAGCCAGGAAGGAAATATTGAAGAATTCACCATTCTGAGAAATAAGCTGGATGACTATGCCCTTACCGGCCGCAACGGGCGAAATCAAGAGAATAAGGAAGACGAAGGAAGCAGCAGTAACGAGGAGGGCCCAGATGTCTCTTATCCCCTTAGGAAATAGGAGACAGATGAAGGATCCTACCAGAGGAGTGAATATGCTCAAGGTAAGGTAAGTGCTATTCATGGGATATTCCCATCCCCTTCTTAATCCTCTCCGTTTTCTTTCGAGAAAGCCTTAAGAGCTCCTCCCAAGTCCATTTCCTTCCACTTTCGGTGTCAATCACCCTCACCATCCGTTCGGTGCAGCAGTAGCAAGGATCAATGGCCGCCAGGATTATGGTAGCATCGGCTACGCTCTCCCCGGGCACCGTGACTTTGCAGGTGGGAAGGTTAGCATAGGTAGGCGCTCTTACCTTGAGGCGGACCGGAGTATTGGACCCATCAGACCGTATGTAGTGGAATGTCTCCCCTCGGGGAGCCTCATGGTGGCCAATTCCTTCTCCTGGGGGATACTCTTTAATCTGAACGGCAATATCCCCTTTAGCAGTCTTTAGCTTCTGAAGGCACTGACGAATGATTTTGATAGATTCAAAGGACTCCAGGAGCCTTACCACCGCTTTGGCAAAGACGTCTCCATCCTCTTGGGTAATGGTGTTCCAGTCTACCAGGTCATAGGCCGCGTAGGGTTCATCTTTTCGTACGTCAATATCCACCCCTGAAGCCCTGGCCGTGGGTCCCAGGGCACAGTAGTTAATGGCCTCCTGTCGGGGAAGAACCCCTACTCCTTTTAGCCTGGCCGCCAGAACAGGATCATCCAGAGCCGCCTTCGTCACCATCTCAAGCTTCTTTTCCGCCTCATCCAGTTCCTTGAGAAGTGCCGGGATCGCATCTTCTTCGATATCCTGCCGCACACCCCCTGGCTTCATCATAGCATAGTGATTTCGATTTCCGGTAATCTGCTCGAAAAGATCCAGTACGGGCTCACGATATTTCCAGGCCCACATCCAGAGCGTATTGTAACCAATAAAGTGTCCTGCCAGACCTACCCAGAGGAGGTGACTATGAAGCCTTTCCAGTTCGCCCACGATGCTTCTTATGTACTTGGCCCTTTCAGGAATCTCAATCCCTGCAAGGTCCTCCTGTGCATTGCAGTTAGCAATGGGATGAGAGGTGGAGCAGATGCCGCAAATTCTCTCCACAAGAAAAACTATCTGATCGAAGGTCTTGGATTCGGCTATCTTTTCAATACCTCTGTGGTTGTAACCAAGATGGACAGTGATATCGGTGACCTTTTCTCCCTCTACCTCCAGCTCGAAGAATTCCGGTTCTTCCTGCAGAGGATGGTAGGGCCCCACCGGGATAATGGTCTTTTGACTCATTTGTTGCTCCTGGGCTCCTGTCTCAGAGGGTAATTTCCCTGTGGCCAGTCGTCGGCAAGGAGGAGTCTTTTGGGGTTAGGATGATTGGAGAACTCTACCCCTAGAAGTTCGGCAATCTCCCGTTCAATCCAGTTGGCGCCGGAAATTAGGGATGCGATTGACTCTATCTCACAATTGTCTTTGGGCACGAAGACCCTAACCGTGACGATTTTGTTGAGCTTGTCAAAGGAGAAGTGATAGAGTATTTCAATAGCCTCCGGAGTATCGATCCCTGAAGCAATGATGAATCTAGCTCCCTGTTTAGCGAAGATAAAGTCGGCCACTTCGGTCATATCTTCCCTTGGCACCGTGACGTAATATCTTTTTGGAGACCTTTCCTGCCAATTCACGATTCTATCCTTGAATTCTGCTTTGATGGCTTCAATAGGATCTGCTGAACTCACTTTTTTTGTCCTTTTGCGTAACCCCAAGAGGGTTTTGTTGGGGTCATGCCCTAGTATTTAAGTATCTATTTCAAACTCCCGACCAACTTTACCACTCCGTCAATGATAGCCTCGGGCTTGGGTGGACAACCAGGAACATAGGCATGAACGGGTATGTGCTTGTCCACCGGCCCCACAACGTTATATCCAGGGCTGAAGATCCCGCTGCTCAGGGCGCAGGAACCGATTCCGACCACCAGCTTAGGCTGGGGCATCTGTTCCCAGATTAGTTTCATTCTGGGAAGGCACTTTCTGGTCACAGCTCCGGTAACCAAAATAACGTCGGCATGCCGGATACTTCCTACCAGAAGGATTCCAAATCTTTCCAGATCAAATTTGGGAGTCAAGCAATCCAGGATTTCTATATCACAGTTGTTGCAGGATCCGGTAGCGAGATGGAAAACCCAGATCGATTTCTTCAGCGCCCAGAATTTACCCATTGTTCATAGTCCGAACCTTATAGTCCCACCAAAGCTAGTATGAAGCCAATAATGGAAAGAGGAAACATCCTCAGCCAGAAGAATCTCAAGGTCTGGTCTATTCTTAAGCGGGGATTGGTATTCTTGACCAGGATTATCAAAACGAGAATCACCAAATATTTAACCACTGACCAGAGGATACCGAGACCTCGAAACTGGAACCCTCCCAGAAAGACGGTAATCAAAAAGACTGGCAGAGCAAATAGAGCCATGGCACGGGTGAGTTTGAAAATGGCTAAGGGAGGACCGGAGTACTCAATGTAGGGGCCGGCCATTATTTCCTGCTCTGCCTCGGGAACATCAAAGGGCACAAGGGTCATTT
>CAYYHL010000108.1:0-6335 GCA_964471775.1 uncultured Clostridia bacterium | reverse complement strand
GAGATTCAGCTCTCCAAGCTCTGTTTTTCCAGGAACAATCAGGGAGCAGCGAAAAGATACCTTATTATTGCTACCCCTCCTTCTGATAGCCAGTCTATCATATTCTCTTTTAACTACTATGCCTCCCGGAAAATCCAGCTTCTTGGTTCCCTTGCCCGAACCCATTCCCAGGGCAGAATTTATGTGATCAAAGGTAATCCCTTTCAGATCCCCGCCTACCTCCCCCACAGCCTTGCGCAGTACTCTCCTTCGTATGGCAGGGTGCAGACGACACAGCTTCTGGGTATCCAGGATCACCTCATTCCTCTTTTGCCCCAAAACTATCGAGCGAAGTACTTTCCTTGTTTCTCTTTCCAGGTAATCTCCCTCGTCTCGTAAGATTTGGCTCGCTCGAAAAAGGGCCTCGCCCACACGAGGATTATACTGCCCCGAGAGATGAGGGATTAGATCCCAGCGAATTCTGTTCCGCAAGAAACACAGATCCAGATTAGAGGAATCCTGGCAGGGATGAAGATCATTCTCCTTACAATAAGCTTCTATCTCTTCTCGAAAGGTATCAATCAAGGGTCGAACAACTCCATTCCTTACAGGAGGAATACCGGAAAGCCCATCCGGCCCGGCTCCTTTGATTAGTCTCATCAGGAAAGTCTCCACCTGGTCAGAGGCTGTATGAGCCAGGGCAATTCGGCTAGCTCGTACTTCATTAGCAACGTGCTCCAGGAAACTGTACCGGGCCCGCCGACCGGCCTCTTCCAGGGAGAGCTTCTTTCTCTTAGCCAACAAACGCACATCACAGGAGTCTGAAATCACGTAAATACCAAGCTCTCGCCCAAACTGCTTTACCCATTTCTCTTCCTCTTCTGCCTCCCTGCCTCTTAATCTGTGATTGAGATGAGCTATCCATAAACTCAAATTGTACTCACCCTGCAGTCGTGAAAGAAGATGGATCAAGCTCACAGAATCAGGACCTCCGGACACACCAACCACTACTCGCACATTTGGGGCGAGCATGTTGTATCTCGATATGGTCCCTTTTACCTTCTCTAAGAAATCCCCCGTTCTCTCCACTTATGCGAACCTGCCTACCAATTTACCCCGCTTAGATGAGGATTCTCTATCGGGGTTTACCTGACCTTGCTGAGCTTCTCTCTGATAAGTCTTGCCCTGAGCTGATCTCGAGAAAGAGGAGCAAGTCCTATTCCTTCTCTTATCTGCAATTGAGCCGGCGTTACCAGAAAAAACAGCTCATTTAAGGTTTGAACATTGAGGCCGGGCAGAAGCTCTAGACCCATCCCCAGTCTTAACTTAGAAAGTAGATCCAGGGCTTCCTGAGAACTCATCAGATGAGCTCCAGTCAAGATACCGTAGGCCCTTCCAACTTCATTTCTTATCTGAATTCCGTTTCTTTTGAGAAGAGCCTCCCGTGCCTTCTTTTCCTGCTCTACCACCCGGTGGGTTATCCTCTCAACGTGATCAATAATTTCTTCTTCTTTTAAACCCAGAGTCAGCTGGTTGGAGATCTGGAAGAAATCGCCGTGGGCTTCTGTGCCTTCACCGTACAATCCCCTGGCTACCAGTCCCAATTGGGAAATACTTTTCAATATGTCGTTTATTTTGCGAACGGCTACTAGGGCCGGCAGATGAAGCATGCACGAAGCCCTCATTCCCGTCCCCGCATTGGTGGGACAGGCTGTAAGGTAGCCATATCGCGAGAGAAAAGCATAGTCCAGATTTTCCTCCAGCTCATCATCCACCCTGTCAATCAACCGCCAGGCTTCGGTAAGTTGAAGTCCGGAGAATATGGTTTGTAGACGCAGGTGATCTTCTTCATTTATCATCAAAGATAGCATCTCCCCTTCCTCTGCCGCCAAAAATCTGAACCTACTCCCCTTGGTGAATTCCAGGGAAATTAGGTGCCTTTCCAAAAGAAATTCTCTCTCCGTGGAGGAAAGTTCAGACATATCAATGATACGGGCGTTCTTCAGATACTTATTCTTCTTTATGGCATCAAGGATTTTTTCCGAAACCCTCCTCAGTTTGGATTCTTCGGCCCAAGGAGGGAATGGAAACCCCTCAAGACTACGGGCTAACCTTGCCCGGCAGCTAAATACAATCCCTGCTTCTGGTCCATCCCCCTTTAGCCACCGGCTAGCTGTATTAGCCATTGCCTGAAATCTCATGCTATGCCGCCCTTTTCTAGCTTTCGCAGCTCGTCCCGTAGTTCTGCCGCCTTTTCGTACTCTTCTTTCCTCACCGCCTCCTTCAGCTTTTTTCGTAGCGCGTACACTTTTCTATCCAGCCTATACTCTTTCTTTCCCTTCTTGGGCACTTTGCCCGAATGGTGGACCTTGCCATGAATTTTCTCCAGCAGGGGATCAAGATACTCTCTGAAGTTTTGATAACATAGACTACACCCTAGTTTACCCTTTTTTCTCAGGTCCTCATAGCTTAGACCGCAACCGGAGCATTCTGGTCCCTCTTCCATAGAAGGGGGAATTTCCAAGTCGGTTAGACCCAGCATAAGCTCAGGGAGAGAGAAACTGGGAAGAAAAGGTTCTCCCAGTCCCTTTTCCTTGGCACAGATATCACAGAGGTGGAGTTCCCTTACCTCACCTCCGATGATTTCTTTCAGATGAACATTGGCTTCCCTTATTTTGCAGACCTGACAGAGCATTCTCCTCACCGGCGCTTGTGTCTCAAATCACGAGAGCTTCTCGTCAAGCTAATTCTACAACAAAAGAGGCCCCTGTCAATCATTAAGCGAGTACGGTGGATACCTTACTCTCACCAGACAAAGCCCCTGTGGAGGAGCTGTAGGACCTCCAGCAGCTCGGTCTCTGGCATCCAGTATCTTCTTCACTTCTATGGGCGACAGGCGCGCACGACCCACCTCTACCAAAGTACCTATTATGTTTCTGACCATTCGATAGAGAAAACTATCCGCCCTTACATAAATGACAATGAGCCGTCCTTTGACGAAGAAAACTACTTTTTTAATCTCTCGCACCGGGGAATAAACAGGGCTGCCCTGCGTGAGGAAAGAGGAGAAATCATGCCTCCCGACGAGATGCCTGGAACCTTCTCTCATGTTCTCTATCTGAAGAGAAAAAGGGACATGCCAGCTGAAATTGCGGTAGAAGGGACTGGGGAAAGGATGATTGTAGATGATGTACCTGTATAGTCTGCTTAAAGCACATCTTTGGGCGTGAAAATTCAGACGAACTTCTTGAGCCTTCTTGACTTTTACGTCGGCAGGCAGATAGCTGTTCAAGGCGGGTTTGATCGCGGAAGTAGGTATAGACCCAGAGGTAAGAAAACTGATAACCTGCCCCTTCGCGTGGACCCCCGTATCCGTTCTTCCAGCCGCTCGTACCTTTATTCTGTCCCTAAAGAGTCTATGAAGGCCGTCTTCCACCAGCTCCTGAACAGTGGGATGTCGGGGTTGTCTTTGCCATCCATAATACGAAGAACCGTCGTACTCCAGGATAACTTTTATATTACGCACTCTTCAGCTAATCTTGCTATCCCTATTCTACACAAGTTTTACTTTGCACATCAGGGCATTATCGCCCTCTCGCTTCCGGAGCCTGGTAGTCTGCGTATATCCCCCTTTGTGTTCGCGATAACGCGGAGCTATTACTTCAAAGAGTTTGCTGGCAGTTTTCCCATCCCGAATAACTCGTAGGGCAAACCGTCGATGGTGAACAGAGTCATTCTTGGCTAGGGTAATGAGCCTCTCCGCTAGCCTCGCTGCCTCCTTAGCTTTTGCCTGGGTGGTGACAATCTCTTCATGGAAGATGAGGGACTCTATCAAGCTATTTAACAAAGATTTGCGATGAGCCTTGTCTAACCCCAGCTTTCTCCCTTTTTTTCTGTGCCTCATTCTTCTTTCTCTTCGGCGAACTTTAGATCATATTCCGCGAGCTTCTCCTCTATCTTTTTCAATGACTTCTCCCCAAAATTTCGCATGTCCAAAAGATCCTTGGTCCTTCTATCCAAGAGGTCACTTATCTTTTTTATGCCCGACGCCTTTAGTGTGTGAAGGGGGGTTCCGGAGAGCCTTATTTCCTCAATATTTTGCTCCAGGAATTCCATAGTCCTTTTCTCTTTCCTCACCCTCTCCCCGACAGGTTCTTGGGGAGTAAAAAGCTCTAAACAGCTCTGGAGAATTCTTGCTGCCTCCCTTACGGCCCCATCGGGTTTCATGGTCCCGTCGGTATGGATAACCACTGTGAGAGAATCAAAACTGGTCTTTCGTCCAATACGAGCAGGTCTGACATCATAACTCACTTTCTTGACGGGGCTGAAAATGGCATCAACAGGAATAGTACCCACGGGGTCATCAGGGGCTCTATTTTCACTGGCTTCGGCATACCCTCTACCTTGAGCTAGGGTTATTTCCATCAAAAGGCGCGCTTTTTTGTCAGTCAGGGTAGCGATATGAGAATCAGGATTGACAATTTCGACATCGGGATCGGCCTGGATATCAGATGCTAGTGCCTCTCCAGGTCCCTTTGCCTCGAGAAACACGCTCTTCTTACCACAGTGGAGCTTTGCTCTAATGAACTTGAGATTTTGGATGATCTGCAGCACGTCCTCTTTCACTCCTGAGATAGTGGAAAACTCGTGAGAGACTCCTTCGAACTTGACGGAGACCACCGCTGCTCCCGGCAGAGAAGAAAATAGAACTCGGCGAAGAGCATTACCTAGGGTTACACCGTAGCCCCTTTCCAGGGGCTCAATGACGAATCTGGCATAGGTGTCAGAAAAGGTCTCTTTTTCCACGTCCATCTTTTTAGGTTTTACTAACTCTCGCACTCCTCCCTCCTTTGGGACTTTTGATCCGTTGCCCTTTCAGACGCTATCCCCTCGCTTGTTGGCAAGCTCTGAGCATACCCCTTTTACGGGAGATCCTTTCCCCTTGGACGGCCCTGTGAGCCTCTCCCCCCCAAAAAACATGCCCCTTTGGTAGGATCTTAGAGGCTACGAAAAAAGAAAGTTCCTGGAGAGCAACTCACCTCGAATAGTACTCAACGATTAGGGCTAGATCTATTTCCTGAATCAGATCCTCTCTCTGGGGCAGTTTCTTAACTAGTCCCTTGAGAGACTTTTTGTCGACTTCCAACCATTCCGGTACGGGTCTACCCTCTGAGCTACTAAGGATTTGCTTCACAAAGGGCAGTTTCTTACTTTTCTTCTTCACTTCGACCACATCGTTTTCTTTCAAAAGATGGGAAGGAACACTCGCCCTCCTACCGTTGACCAAAAAATGGGCATGATTCACTAATTGGCGGGCCTGGGAACGAGAGAGACTGAAACCCAGTTTGTAAACTACGTTATCCAGTCTGCGCTCAAGCACCCTCATAAACTCCTCTGGAGTGGGTGCGGAAGACTTCGCTGCCATGCGGTAATACTTTCTAAATAGATTTTCCCGCACCCCGTACGTGTGGCGAATCTTCTGTTTTTCCCGAAGTTGACGGCCATATTGGGATAATCTTTTTCGCCTCACGAAAACTCCGGATTTCCTCCCTTCCAGAGCACACTTGTCCGTATAGCACCTCTCTCCTTTCAAAAAGAGCTTGGTGTTTAACTGACGGCACTTCTTACATCTATTTTCTCTTTCCCGGGCCAACTAGCTCCTCCTCCCAAAAATGTCTCAGACTTTTCTTTTCTTAGGGGGACGACATCCATTATGCGGAATAGGGGTTGCTTCCTTGATGGAAACCACTCGGAGGCCCCCTGCCTGAAGGGCTCTGATGGCCGTCTCCCTGCCTGATCCTGGTCCCTTCACCACCACCCTCACTTTTTCTAACTGGAATCCTTCTTTTGCTTTTCTAATTATCTCCTCCGCCGCCTTCTGAGCAGCAAAGGGAGTTCCTTTCTTGGTGCCCTTAAAGCCCACCTGACCTGCCGAAGACCAACACAGCACCTGCCCATCAAGATCGGTAACGGTAATAATAGTGTTATTGAAGGTAGAGTGAATATAAGCCGTTGCTTCCTCTAGCCTTACCTTCTTCTTTTTCTTTGCCGACGCGCCTCTCCTCTGGGGCATTTTTTGTCTCCTGACTATCCTTTCTTTTTCTTGGTGGCTATTTTTTTCTTGGTACCTACTGTTCTATGCGGTCCCTTCCTTGTCCTGGCATTACACCTTGTTCTCTGGCCCCTTACCGGTAGTCCATTCTTATGCCTGATCCCCCGATAGCAGCCTATGCTTATCAAACGGGAAATGTCGCTACCCACTTTTCTCCTGAGCTCTCCCTCTATTTCATAATCGACTTCTTCAATAATCTTTCGCAGGATATTGACTTCCCCCTCCGTGAGATCCTTGACTCGAG
>CAYYHL010000107.1:0-6339 GCA_964471775.1 uncultured Clostridia bacterium | reverse complement strand
TATGTATTTGTCGGATGTGCAAGGCCAGATTTTGTAAGGAGGCTAGAGAATCTCACCGTTCTGACCGTTGCGTTATGTGGTGCCGGAGCTTCAAGGGCAGGCATGAAGCCTGACCAGCTAAGGAAGAGACGAAGGAAGAGCCAAGCCATAGGCGGTCAAAGTGGCAGATAACCAAAAAACCTGTCCCGGTCTCAACTTACCCTCAAATTTGGCCGTCTATGGGGCCAAAACAGGCAAGAAACATAAGGGCAAGGAGGTAAATAGGATGGAGGAAGAAAAGGTCAAGAGTATTATGCGGGATTGTGTAAAGGCGATTGAGCAGGGAGATGTGGAGAAGGCTCTCGGGCTTCTGACGGATGACGTAACCTACAGCATACCTCAGGGGAGCTTCAAAGGGAAGGAAGAGGTCAAACGCTTACTCACCTGGATGACCCAGACTATGTCGGGCATTAAGGTGACGGAGAGCGGGAATGGAATCATAGCGGCAGAGAACAAGGCCTTTTATGAACACGACATAGAAGGCACAGTTGATGGTCAGAGGGTCAAATACCTCGCCATGTGTGCGTATGAGTTCCAGGACGGAAAGATCCAGCACCTCAGAACAGTCTTTGACAGGCTGACGATAGCTCAGCAGGCAGCCACAGGATGGTTCGCAAGAATGGCAGTGAATGGGATTGTAAAGCGAATGGGGAGGGACCTATAGAGGTAGCTGTGTTGTCAAGGAGGAGAAAGTGAATAAAGCAGAATTAATAGACGGAGTAACCAACTATACAGGATTAACAAGGACGAAATCTAGGGAAGCGGTGAATGCGATAATCTCGGTCATCACGGACTCACTTGCGAGGGGAGAAAGAGTTACCTTGGTTGGATTTGGCAGTTTCCAAGTAGGCACGAGAAAAGCAAGGACAGGGAGAAATCCTCAGACAGGGGCAACTCTCCAGATAAGGGCCAGGAAAGGTCCCAAATTCAGACCGGCGAAAGAACTGATGAAGAGAGTAAAGTAGAAGGACTACTGTGATCTTGTCAATGTAGAAGCAAGACCATAACGAAGAGCAGCAAAGAGAATAAGAAGTCTCTGAAGTGTAGCTCAGTACGGAAGGGGGACTTTGAGGAGGGGAGAATGAAAAGAGTACTTTTGATTCCTTTGGTTTTGGCCTTGTTTCTTGTGGTGTCTTCTTCCTGGGCTGAAGAGAAGGCAGGAGGTGGAGGTGGCTTTTATGTTTCTTGCAGCTCTATGAGTCTTGAGCCTGTAAATAGCTATGTAGCTGACTACGGCTTTCCTTCTTTTGGAGAGAGTCTTACCTTCTTTGGTGGAGGAGGAAGTGGTGGAAAGGGAAAAGTAGAGTTTGGTGGTTTCGGTGGTGCAGGAGAAAGCACGGTGTTCCGCGGAACGAACAAAGCTGAGCTAGGTATAGCGTTTGGTGGATTTCGTCTAGATTATTATCTTAGGGAAACAGATAAGCTTGCCCTCATTACTTCAGGAGGATTTGGATATATTGGAGCTAGTCTTCTCTTGATTGGTGAAGATAGTGCCGAGTTCACCATTGAATCATGCTTAGTTTATGGTGGGATCGGTCTTCGTTACAAGCTCACCGAATGGCTGAGTCTTGAGGTGGGGGCAGATTACAATTGTGCCGGTGAGAAGAACTGGAAAAGGAAAGCTGGCATGCTGCCAGAACCAGAACCCCTAGATTTGGATGGGGTAAACGTTAGACTTGGCCTTCGATTCGGTGCAAGAGAAGAAATAGAAGAGGGGACTACGAAAACAACGTAAACAGCGAGTAGGTTTGTTACTTGCCAAGACAGTGGGGAAAGCAGGGACTACTAATCTGTTAAGTTTCTTAGCCCAGAATTGGAACACCCCATGTCAAGAAGAGGGATAAGAGCCCAGACGAAACAACGAGACGAGAGAGTGACCAAGGCTAACAAGGGGGTAATCGGCCGTACTCTCAAAAGGAGGAAGAAAATGGGAGATACCCTGTTTTTGGTGCTGTTTTGGACAGGACCTATTGGGATTGGGGTTTTTCTGGTGTGTCTGGGTGCTATGATATACTTCCTGGCTCAAGCTGATGCAGTAACAAAGCGCACCCGCCGGGAGGAAAAAGAAAAGAAATAACCACACCGGCAAAAGGCATATTACTAGGTTCACAGTAGAGAGACTGTCTACAGCGTGCGTGCATTGTGAGGGACAGAGGAGGCAGCACCAAAAGGGCAGCTGAGTAAACCTCACATACAGGATATGGCATATTTTCAGGACTCGAGGGAGATTAAGTGAAGTATGGAGTACAGGCCATTGAGCTGTGCGGTGGCTTCGGCCACACTGGGTTTGCTAAAGTTACCGAGTCCCCGGGAAATAAGGTCCCGATTGGTGCTGTCCGTTTCGGTCGTCATCCTGGCCTGGAATTTAAGAGCGGCGATGAGATGTTTGACAAAAAGTAGGGTGCTGTACGGGTAGGGGTTCCGGCATCGTTGTCCGGTATCTGGATGCGCTGCCACGGCAGTCCCAAGAGACTGACAGCTACTGAGTCGTACCGTAATGTGTCCTGACCAGTCGGTGTCGGGCAAGTCACACATAAGGAGTGAGGAGGCACAGGAGCCGTACGCCACAGAGGGCCACGAATACTCCAAAACCATATGACTAATCAACGCAGTCTTGGGTGCAAGCGTGTTACCCATTAGACAAGCAAGTGTGAGAGAGGAGGGTAAGTATGGGCAAGGAAACCTTTTCCTTTGAGGTAGGGAATCTCAAATGCATGGCCGTCAGTGACGGCACCTTTGTTTACTCTGCCCCCAGCTTCTTCGTCAACGCGCCAAGAGAACGCCTGGCTGAGGTACTTGCCAAATATAGTACGAAGCCAGAAGAGATCACAACCCCGTGGACCTGTCTCTTCATCAACACCGGAGATCATCGGGTTCTCGTGGACACGGGTGCAGGGGTTGATTCACCCCCTGGTGCAGGAAAACTGCTTCGGAACCTTCACGCAGAAGGGATTGAGCCCGCAGACATTGACACAGTCATTCTCACCCATGGACATCCGGACCACATTGGGGGAAATATTGATGCCGAGGGGAAGCCGGCTTTCCCTAGGGCACGCTACGTCATGTGGAAGGACGAGTGGGAGTTTTGGACCTCAGGTCCCGACTTGGCCCCACTCAAAGTAGACGAACATCTGAAAGAGCTCATACTCACATTCGCACGGAAGAATCTTCCCCCCATCCGAGGAAGGCTCGACCTCCTTGACCGTGAAACGGAAATCCTTCCGGGGATCGAAGCTGTCCCCTCACCAGGGCACACACCGGGTCATATGGCGCTCGCTATCTCCTCGGAGAGCGAGAAACTCCTGCACATCTCAGATGCGGCTCTCTACCCTCCTCACCTAGAACAGCCCGACTGGTACCCCGCCTTTGACCTCATGCCCCAAGATGCAAAGGCAACCAGACGGAAGCTCCTCGACCGGATTACTGCCGACAAAGCCTTGGTCCTCGCCTTCCACTTTCCCTTTCCGGGTCTGGGTCACATCATCCGGAAGGAAGCGGGATGGCAGTGGCAGCCGACTGAGACGACGGGCTAGGATGCCGCCGAAGTGATTCTCCGAGTGGTCAGGGTGTTGAAGAGCTCTCAGCACGAAAACTAAGAATCTCAGAGATGGGCGCTAGCACCGCAGCCTGGTATTGGGGCTGAGCTTGCGTCAATCTCTCTCAGAATGTGAACAGCTAAGTGCTACTCAGTTACCAAAACCTTCTCCAATTTGGCTCTGAGCCCAAACCCGTTGTATCTACTCCTGTCTCTACAAATCGACGCCATTATCAGTTCTCTTCTCGCTTCTCCCACTATTCATCCTTCTCTCGTTAGGTTCCTACTTCCTTACTGTCCACTCCATGCTGCAACATGTTCCCCAGATGGAACCGTAATTTTAGGTTAGAGAGCATGCACATGGTCAGAACCGAATGAGGCTTTCCCATCAGCACAAGAGCAGCCTCCCTGTCACAATGTAGGTATAGGCTAATAGCCAAAAGCCCAATCCTCATGCTTTATCACCATGAGGATTGGGCTGCAATGTCTTGGTTCGGCTCAATGATCACGGCCCGTATCCACCCCACTATCGTACTCGTCCCTTAGGAAACCTTAAGACTCACATTTGATATAAGATTAGGAATTAGCATTTCCTCTCCCTAAGGGACAGCTCCATCTTGACAAGTTCCATGCTGAGGAAGAGACCCTCATTTCCCTAAGAGAGTACCAAGGGGGCCCCGTAGGGCTCGCGAAACTAACCTGATCAAATTGCCAGAAGCCAGCAATTTAGATGAATATAGATACTTGATCCCCAGCCTTAGACAGCAAGCCTATCTGATTCTCGAAGCGATTCTTCCCGAATAAGATCTTGCCTGCCCCTGTTCACTCTCTCGTCACACCTACTCGCCCCCGGAACAGGTGCAAATATCGAAATTGACCTATTGGGTCAATGTTAACAGTAATTAACAACATAACAAAAACTCAGCCACGACTATCTTGACGGAACCGGTTTTTTTGTAAGATAACAACAGGATTCAAAATGACCTGCCCCCCCAAAAAACTGGTCCAAGTATAATGTTAGAATATGGACCAAAGAAAGGGGGGATTTGGATGGTCAGGAGAAGCTATAGGCCAGAGCAGATCATCAATAAACTGAGGGAAGCAGAAGTTCTCCTCAGTCAAGGATCTACCGTAGGTGAAGCAGCGAGAAAGATAGGACTTACCGACAGACCTATTACCGACTGGCTAAAGAGAATACGGTGGTATGAGGATTGAGCAGGTTAAACGACTCAAAGAGCTTGAAAAGGAGAATGCCCAGCTGAAGAGGCTCGTGGCGGATCTTTCTCTGGATAATGCGATCCTCAAGGAGGCTGCCCGGGGAAACTCCTAAGCCCGTCGAAGAGACGTAGGATGGTAGATACGGTTTCGAAAACTCTTAAAGTCTCCGAGAGATGGGCATGCAGGGTTTTGAGACAGGTAAGGACCACTCAGCGCTACACCCCTCACCTCAGAAGTGAAGAGGAGATACTGACTCGAGAGATTGTGAAGCTGAGAGCTTTGTATGGCCGGTATGGGTATCGAAGGATAACAGCACTTCTCAGGCAAGAAGGAACTAGAAACCTCTATCCCTGGCTTATTCGTTTGGAGTCGCGACGTTAAGTTCGAGTCGAAGTCCTGTTTCGGCGCCGGGAACTGGGTAGCCAGCATATGGGTCATGAGTGGCACTCATGCCAGAAGCGTTCCTGGAATACCAGCTACCGGCAAAAAGTTTTCAATAAGGGGAGCTTCGATTTACGAGGTGGGTAAGGGCAGGATCAGACGAGATTGCGACTACTGGAATTTGGCTTCGTTCCTCCAACAAGTCGGTTTGATGCCTGAAGCTCCTTCAAAATAATCCGTCCCTTTCGCGAATCGTTTACCAACCTTTCGAGAAATCGATGAAGTGGCAGGGCTGAGCGCTAAAGGACTCTTGTTCAGTTAAGAATGCAAAAGCCTGGTCACAAGTGCCGAGATTTCGGGGCGCGAGTTTTCAAAATATGTTGTATAGTGGAGTGCAGTCTCATGAGCTGCGTGGTTGGATGACGGCCAGTGCCCCCTTCCGCCATCGCCTGTGTGACTCTAACTTAGTAAGTGGTACAATTGGTGGGGGCAGCCCCCCTACGGTTACATTCTAGCTGATTTAATTCGGGGGCTTGACAAATATTGATTATGCACTATAATCGTCCACAATGGCCATGTGGTGAGATGCGATGCCACATGGTGTGCTCTTTCATAAGTCTTGATGGAAGTATGACCGATAAAGGCAAACTATTCGAAAGGATAGGGCGCAAAACCACAGACCTTTCAAATGGTGGCTGGGTTGCCGAATTCAGGTAGCTTCGCGATATCGCCCATTCTTTCGAAGGAAAGAATGGGCTTTTTTATTGCCCTCTCGTTGTGATTGCTTGGCGGAAGAAATATTGGGCATTCCAGGATCGGATACACTATACACTTGTTGCGTTCATACGGTGGTTGGATTTCTATAACCTCCTTGGATGATGGAAGTTTTGAAAAGAGACAGGGGCGACTTAAGCACCTAACCTATCACTCAGCCCAACTCGTGGTAAGCGATGCACGTAAAATTTCGAGCCGGGGGGCAATAGCGGGTAAAGCTGGCTAGAGTGTAACCGCGCGCTGGTTAGTTCTATCGTTCCCGCCAAAGCGACGAGCGACTTGTTTCTATGATTAGACGGGAGACTCAAAAGGAAAGGAGGAGGTAGACATGAAGCGCAAGGCTCTCTCATTGGTTCTGTTCATAACGTTATGTTTGGTTGTTTCTCCATCAA